>JBBRFR010000199.1:0-7471 GCA_038241485.1 Burkholderiales bacterium | reverse complement strand
TCATCAGGCGCGCGAGCGCCGGGTCACGGCCCATGGCCTCGACCGTGGCCATTGCGCTGGCCATCGTGCCGCCGGAAAAGCCGCCCTTCATCAACCGCACACGGCCACGCACCTGCTTCAGCGGCGCGCCGAAGCGGCGCTGGGCTTCGCTTTGCAGGTAAAGCACCCCGAGGTCGAAGGGGATCGAGTCGAAGCCGCAGGAGAACACGATGCGCGCACCGCTGGCGCGCGCGGCGGCCTCGTGGCGCGCGATCATCTTCGCCATCCAGCCCGGCTCGCCGCACAGGTCTACATAGTCGGTGCCGGCGTCGGCGCAAGCACGCACCAGCGGCTCGCCGTGCAGCTGATAGGGCCCGACCGTGCTGATCATCACTTTGGTCTGTGCCACCAGCGCAGCCAGCGACGCCGCATCGTTGGCGTCGGCCTGCAGCAGCGGCACGGTCTCTGGCACCCCGATCAGGCGGCGCACGTCGCCAAGCTTGTCGCGGCTGCGCCCGGCCATGGCCCAGGCCACCCGCCCGCTGGCGCCATAGGAGTTGTTCAGATACTCGGCCACCAGCCGGCCGGTGAAGCCTGTCGCGCCAAAGACGATCAGGTCGAAGGGCTTGTTGTCCATGCCGCATCGTCGCATGCCGGGCGGGCCACCATGCGGCTGCCGATGCCGAAGCAGATTCCAGGCGAAGCGGGCAGCCGTCGGCTTTTGGGGCATCGGAATCGCCTGCCGGATCAAGGCACCCTCAGGCCTCTCGCTTGAAGTCGCGAAACGCGCCAAACAGCCACGATCGCATGCCCACCACCAGTGTGTAGGGGCGCTTCTGGTCGGGCGCCAGCTTCTGGTCGGCCAGGTGCTGCTGCGCAAAGTCTTGTCCCACACGCTGCAATCGCTCGGCAAAACTCGCCGCCAGGCTACGCCCCACCTGGCCGTGAATCAGCATCAGCATCTCGCCTTCACCGTCGAAGCCGCCGCTGAAATAGTCGCCAACCACCTCTTTGCGGAAGTAGCCCATCACCGGCCCGTGTGGGCGCCAGCGAAAGGTCTTGGCCACCTGCAGCCGGTAGCGGTTCATCGGGCGCAACTCGATGATGCCGAGCTTGTCGAGCGCGACCATGTACTTGATGCACTCGGCCTCGCCCAAGGTGTAGGTGGCCACGATCTGCTCGAAGGTCCATTGGCTCAGGCAGCAAGTGGCCATCAGCAGCAGGCGGCGGTCAGCGACCACGGCCTTCTCTTGCTCCAGCGTGAGCTCGCGTCGCAGCGGTTGCGCGTCGGCGATCTTGCGGGCGAGCTCGGCGAAATCCATCTTTAGCACGCGCAGCACATCGTCAATGCGTGAGAGCGGCATGTCGGCCTTGGCGAAGATGCGCTTGATGCTCGACTCCGACATGCCCAGCTCGACGGCGAGGTCGGCGTAGGTGATGTTGGCGGCCTTGAGTTCGGCCTTCAATGCGGTGATCAGATCCTGCGTGGTGCTCATGTCTGCCCTCAAAAAGTACCACCAGACGATACCAGCCCGTCATCACAGCACCACCTTGCCGGGAGCGCTTGATACCGAAGCGCGGCCTCACGAAGATCGCGCCGTGTTCAACCCAACCCAGAAATCCATGCACACCCCCGCTCCCATTCGCCAAGACACCAAAGCCTGGAAGCTCCAGGTCTGGGTCTCGTTCGGTCTCGCCGCCACGCTGTGCGGCACCGGCCTGGCCTACCTGCCGGGTGAAGACCTGAACCGTGCGTTCATGGTGATGGGCTACATGTTCTGTCTCTCCACCGCGTTTGCGCTGGCCAAGTTTGTGCGCGACAACGAAGGGCGCGCCGCTGGCCGAACCCGCGACACGCCGCTGTGGGGCCTGGTGGTCTGGGGCGGCTTCGCGCTCGCGATGGCGCTCACCGGCTGGGGCCTGTGGCGCATGGAGGTCAACCCGACCTACAAGGCCTACCTCGGCGTGTGCTGGTTGTTCCTGATCTCCAGCGTGTTCACGCTGGCCAAGACCCTGCGCGACGCGCATGAAGCCCAAGGAGAGTGAGCATGATGAAACGTTTGATCCTGTCGAGCCTGTTGTCGCTTTCCTTGACGGCCCACGCGCACCCGAACGCCTCGGATGCGAGTGCCTTGTCGATGCTGCCGGTGGCGGTGTCGCTGGCGGCGCCCGCCTTGGTCTTGTCGGCCGGCGCGATGTTGACCGTGGTCGCCATCGAAACCTCGGCCGCCGGTGTGGTGTGCGTGCTGGAGCGCGCCTCCGACGGCGCCCGCGCCAGCGTCACGCTCAGTGCACAGGCCGCGGGCGGTTTGTCGGTGGCCGCGGGCACGGTGGTGGTGGTCACCGCCTTCAGCGCCGGTTGGGTGCTCTCCGCGGCCGGCCGCGCCATCGCCTACATCCCCAACGAAATCGGCGCCGCGCTGCTCTACAACGAACGGGTGACACGGTGATCGCCCGCCTGATCGCCACGCTGGCCCTGGCCGCTTGCGTGACCCTGGCGCACGCCGGCCGCTCCTGTGAGCCCCAACCACCCGAAGCGCGCAACGTGGCCCGTGCCATGGTGCTGGCCCAACACACTGCCCGCATGCTCGACGCCAGCGGCGCGCAGGTGGTGGTGCTGGCGCGCGCCGGGCAAAACCTGAGCGCCTACGGCCTGCGCTATTCGCACCTGGGCCTGGCCTACCGAGACGGCGACCGCTGGCGCGTGGCCCACAAACTCAACCAATGCGGCAGCGCAGTAGGGGCCCTCTACCGCCAGGGCCTGGGCGAGTTCTTTCTCGACGACCTGCACGAGTACCAGGCCGGTGTGATGATCCTTCGCCCCGATGTACAAGCCGCGTTGTTGCCCACGTTGCAAGACAACCAACGCCTCGCGCAACTGCACACACCCCGCTACAACATGGTCGCCTACCCCTGGGCGCAGCGTTACCAGCAGTCCAACCAATGGGCCATCGAAACCCTGGCGATGGCGGTGGAGCCGAACGCCAGCACACGCGACCGTGCCCAGGCCTGGCTGCAGCTGCAGGGTTATCAACCGAGCACGCTGCACATCTCGGCCTTCAAGCGGCTGGGCGCGCGCATGGCGGCCGCCAACGTCGCCTTTGACGACCACCCGAACGACAAACGATTCAGCGATCGCATCGAAACCGTCACGGTTGACTCGGTGTTTGCGTGGCTGAACCGCAGCGGCCTCGGTGGCCCGGTGCAGGTGGTGAGGTAGATTGCGCCGACACCGAAAAGACAACCGGAGGAGCCCCTTTGAGCCACCCTGAACACCCGAACCAGTTCGCCCTGCTGACGCAGCGCCGTTTTGCGCCCTTCTTCTGGACCCAGTTTCTCGGCGCCGGCAACGACAACCTGTTCAAGTTCGCCTTCACCGTGATGGTGACCTACCAGCTGCAGGTGAGCTGGATGCCCGCTTCGCTGGCCGGCCTGGTGATCGGCGCGCTGTTCATCCTGCCCTTCTTGCTGTTCTCGGCCACCAGCGGGCAGCTGGCCGACAAATATGACAAGACGCGCCTGATCCGTTTCACCAAGTGGCTTGAGGTGGCCATCATGCTGCTGGCCGGCTACGGCTTCATGAAGGCCAACGTGCCGCTGCTGCTGGCCTGCGTGTTCCTGATGGGGCTGCAGTCCACGGTCTTCGGGCCGGTGAAGTTCGCCTACTTGCCGCAGCACCTGAACGAGCGCGAGCTGACCGGCGGCAACGGCATGGTCGAGATGGGCACCTTCGTCGCCATCTTGTTGGGCAACGTGGTGGGCGGCCTGTTGATCGCCGTGCCACTGGTGGGCGCGCAGTACATCGCCTGGGTCTGCATGGGCGTGGCCCTGGCCGGCGTGGCGAGTGCGCATGCCGTGCCCACCACCCCCGCCACCGACCCGGCGCTGCGCATCAACTGGAACCCGTTCACTGAGACCTGGCGCAACCTGAAGCTCGCGCACGAGAGCCTGGTGGTGTTTCGCTCGCTGCTGGGCATCTCGTGGATGTGGTTCTTCGGCGCGGTGTTCCTGTCGCTGTTCCCCGCTTTCGCCAAAGACGTGCTACACGGCGACGAGCACGTGGCCTCGCTGCTGCTGGTGGTCTTTTCCATCGGCATCGGCATCGGCTCGCTGCTGTGCGAGATGCTCTCGCGCCGGCATGTGGAGATTGGCCTGGTGCCGCTGGGCGCCATCGGCATGAGCGTGTTTGCGATCGACCTGTACTTCGCCACGCGCGGCCTGCCCGCAGCCGCGCCATTCACAGTGAGCAGTTTTCTGGCCCAACCCGGCCACTGGCGCGTGATGGCCGACCTGGGCTTGCTGGCGCTCTTTGCCGGCATCTACAGCGTGCCGATGTATGCACTGATCCAGCTGCGTTCGCAGCCCACCCACCGTGCCCGCATCATCGCGGCCAACAACATCTTGAACGCGCTGTTCATGATCGTCAGCTCGGTCGGCGTGGGCCTGCTGCTCAAGTTCGACTTCACGATCCCGCAGGTGTTTTTGATCACCGGCGTGTTGAACGCCATCGTGGCCTTCTACATCTTCATGCTGATGCCCGAATACCTGCTGCGCTTCATCGCCTTCCTGGCCACGCGCCTGGTTTACCGCTTCAAGGTGCGTGGCGACGAACACATCCCGACCCACGGCGCCGCCATCCTGGTGTGCAACCACGTGAGCTTTGTGGACGCGGTGTTGTTGATGGCGGCGAGCCCACGCCCCATCGCCTTCATCATGGACCACCGCATCTTCCAGATCCCGGTGCTGGGCTGGTTGTTCAAGCTGGGCAAGGCGATCCCGATTGCGCCGCAGCGTGAAAACCCCGCCATCTATGAGCAGGCCTTTGCCCGCGCCCGCAAGGTGCTGGAAGACGGCGACCTGGTGTGCATCTTCCCCGAGGGCGCGATCACCAAGAACGGCGAGCTGGGAGAGTTCAAGGGCGGCGTGATGAAGCTCTTGGAAACGCACCCGGTACCGGTGGTGCCGATGGCGCTGCAAAACCTGTGGGGCTCGTTCTTCTCGCGAGTCGAAGGCAATGCCATGACCAAGCCCTTCCGGCGCGGCTTCTGGAGCAGCGTCGCCCTGGTGGCCGGGCCGGCGGTGCCGCCACCGGAGGTGAGCGTGCCGCTGCTCAGGTCGCGTGTGCAAGCCTTGATCGAAACCCCTCTCTGATTCGACGGGGACGAACGCGGGGCGGCCGAATCGGCGGCGCACAAGGCGCTGATCGGCCGCTTCAGTCTGCGCTGACGGTGCGCCCCGCCGCCCAGGCGCGCAGTGCCGACACCGCCTCGGCGCGTGTCACCGACAGCGGCTTGGTGCGCCGCAGCTCGGCACCCACGTGCGTGGCGTCTGCCTGTGTGTTGGCCGCGTGGGCTTCGTAGCGCGAGGCCACCACGGCGGCCTCGATCTCGGCACCTGAATAACCCTCGCTGCGCTCCACAAGCGCCTGCAGGGCGACCGCGTTGAAGCCCACCTTGTGGCGGCCGAGGTGGATGCGGAAGATGGCCTCACGCACCGTGCGGTCGGGCAGGTCGACGAAGAAGATCTCATCGAAACGGCCCTTGCGCATCAACTCGGGCGGCAGGCTTTGAATGTCGTTGGCGGTGGCCACCAAAAACACGCTGGAGCGGCGCTCGGCCATCCAGGTGAGCAAGGTGCCGAGCATGCGTTTGCCGGCGCCGGTGTCGCCGTCACCGCTGCCACTGGCCAGGCCCTTTTCGATTTCGTCCATCCACAAAACACAGGGCTGCATCGCATCGGCCACACGCAGCGCCTCGCGCAGCTTGCGTTCGCTCTCACCCTGGAACTTGTCGAACAGCGCACCAAAATCCATGCGAAACAGCGGCAGCTGCCACGACGAAGCAATCGCCTTTGCAGCCAGGCTTTTGCCCGCGCCTTGCACACCCAGCAGCAACAAACCACGCGGCGGTGGCAGGCCCGAAGCCTCGGGTTGCAAGAACGGCGCACGCCTTGCGGCCAGCCACTTCTTGAGCGCCACCATGCCGGCCACATCGTTCATCAAAGGCAGGCGCTGCTCGAACACCAGCAGCTCGGCCACCCCGAGCGATTCGTTCTTGGCCGACAACACCGTGGCCAAATCAGCGGCGGTGATCTGGCCGTCGCTGAGTGCCAGCCGCACCATGTGGCGCACCGAGGCCTCGGGCAGGCCCACCATGTGGCGCAGCAACGACTGCAGGGTCTCGCGGCAGCCCGACACATCACGCCCCGACTGGCCGCGCAGGCGGCCCATTTCGGTGGTGAACACCTTTTGCACCCGCTCCAGCGTCATCGGCTCCACCTCGAAGCGGCTGCTAAAAGGTGAGAGTTCGTTCGGCAGGTTGAGGTCATGGCCGACCAGCACCAGTTGGCGGCCCTCTTTTTCGCACTTGAGCGCCAGCTCTTTCATCGCGCGGGTGATCACCGGGTTGCTCAGGTACGGGTGCACGTCGAGCAGCAGCACGATGGCCGCCGCGTCCAGGCGCTCGATCTGCGCCAATGCCTGCGGCAGCTCCTTGGTGTCACTCGCGGTGCTGCCGTCGCCGTCTTTTTTGCCGAAGTCGAGCAGGCTCAGTTTCAAACCGTGGGCCACACGCAGCCCACGGCTGACCGACCAGCTCCAGACCTCACGGTCGGTGCGCTTGGCCACTTCGGCAAACAGGGCCAGCACACGCGGCTCTTCGTGCGTTTCGATCACCAACACCGGGGTGCGGGTGGCCAGCAGGTCGAGCAGGGTCTGGGTTTGGGCAGGTGTGGGCATGGGGTAACGGGTAAGGGAAAAACGCTATACGCCGCGTGCGCGGTCGGTCTTGAACTGCAGGGCAAAGGCCGCGAAGCGCCCTTCGTCGAGCGCCTCGCGCACCTCGCGCATCAGGTTCACGTAGTAGTGCAGGTTGTGGATGCTCGCGAGCATGGGGCCGAGCATCTCGCCGCAGCGGTCGAGGTGGTGCAGGTAGGCGCGGCTGAAGTTTTTGCAGCAGTGGCAGCTGCAGGTGGCGTCAACCGGGCCTTCGTCGGTCTTGTAGCGCGCGTTGCGCAAGCGCAGGTCACCGAAGCGGGTGAACAAATGGCCGTTGCGTGCGTTGCGCGTGGGCATCACGCAGTCGAACATGTCGACGCCTGCGCCCACCCCTTCGACCAGGTCTTCTGGCGTGCCCACACCCATCAGGTAACGCGGCTTGTGGGCCGGCAGCCGGTGCGGCGTGTGGGCCATGATGCGCTGCATCTCGTGCTTGGGCTCGCCCACGCTCACACCGCCGACCGCATAACCCGGCTGGTCGAGCTCGACCAGTTAATCACGCGACTCCTGGCGCAGGTGCTCGAACATGCCGCCTTGCACGATGCCGAACAGCGCGTTGGGGTTCTCCAGCCGCGTGAACTCGGTCAGGCAGCGGCGCGCCCAGCGCAGGCTCAGCTCCATCGAGATGCGCGCCTCGCGCTCGGTGGTGATGTGGCCCTTGGTGTCGTAAGGCGTGCATTCGTCGAACTGCATCACGATGTCGCTGTTCAAAAGCGT
>JBBRFR010000198.1:0-7493 GCA_038241485.1 Burkholderiales bacterium | reverse complement strand
TTCGCGCAACAAAGCCCGCGCGACCGGGTGGCTGGGGCAGCGCAGGCCGATGCTCGACTGCCCCCCGGCTGCCGCCGCGGCCGTGTGCGGCTGGCGCGGCACGATCACCGTCAGCGGGCCAGGCCAGAGGGTTTCAGTGAGTCGCTGAGCGATCGGCGGCCACTCGGCGGCAAAAGCCCGCACCTCCTCGGGCGACGCCACATGCACGATCAAGGGGTGGTTGGCAGGCCGGCCCTTGGCGGCAAAGATCTTGGCCACCGCCGCGTCGTCGTCGGCCCGTGCGCCCAGGCCGTAGACCGTCTCGGTCGGAAAGCCCACCAGCTCACCGGCGGCGAGTGCCTGCGCGGCACGCACCACGGCGTGGGGGTCTTGACCGTCGAGCAGCACTCAGGTCACCACGCCGCGAGGCCCAGCAGCTCGGCCGCCTGCAAGGCTGCTGCACGCGCCTGCTGCGGCGTGGCCGCGGTGAAGGTCAGGTGGCCCATCTTGCGGCCCTTGCGGGCACTGGCCTTGCCATAGAGGTGCAGGTGGGCGCCGGGCAGCGCCAGCACACGATCCCAGGGCGGTGTGGTTTCAGCCTCGCCTTGGGCAAACCAAAGATCGCCCAACAGGTTGAGCATCACCGCGCTGGAATGCAGGCGCGGTGCCACGAGCGGCGTGCCGGTGAGGGTGCGCACCTGCAGGTCGAATTGCGACAGGTCACAGGCGTCGAGCGTGTAGTGGCCCGAGTTGTGCGGGCGTGGCGCCATCTCGTTGGCGACCAGGCTGCCATCTTTCAAAACAAAAAATTCGACGCACAACACACCCACGTAGTTCAGCGTGGCGGCGATCTTCTCGGCCGCCGCAATGGCCTGCTGTTGCACGGCGGGCGTGACGTCGGGCGCGGGCACCAGCGTCACCGCGAGGATGCCGTCGCGGTGCAGGTTTTGTTGCAGCGGAAAGTGCACCCGCTCACCCGACGCGCCGCGCGCCACGATCACGCTCACCTCGTAGGCCAGCGGCAGCATCTTCTCCAGCACGCAGGGCACCTGCTTCAGCTCGGCCCAGGCGGCGTCAAGCTGCGCACGGTCGACGACACGGATCTGGCCCTTGCCGTCATACCCCAGGCGCGCGGTTTTCAGCACGCCGGGCAGCAGGTTTTCGCCCACCGCCGCCAGCTGCGCCAGGGTTTCGATCAACGCGTGCGGTGCGCAGGGCACGCCGCAAGCCACGAAGTGCGCCTTCTCCAGCGCACGGTCCTGGCAGGTGGCGACCGCATCGCCCGAGGGCGCCACCGGACGCTGTTCACCCAGGCGGCGCAGCGCAGCCGCCGGTACGTTCTCAAATTCAGTGGTGATGGCCGCAGACACCTGCGACAGCTGGGCCAGGCCCGCGTCGCTCAGATAGTCGGCCTGCACATGGTGGTGGGACACCCCCCCGGCCGGGCTGGCCGCATCGGGGTCGAGCACCGCGGTGGCGTAGCCCATCTGCTGGGCGGCGTGCACGAACATGCGGCCGAGCTGGCCGCCGCCCATCACGCCCAGGGTGGCACCCGGTGCGATAAAAGCCGTCGTCATTTCAACTCCTGCCGGGCCGCCCCAAGGGAGTTGAGCGCCCCCTCGGGGGGCAGTGAACGAAGTGAGCGTGGGGGCTTCATTTCAGATCGTTGGTCATCGCGCGCGCCGCCTCAGTCTGCTTGGCGCGGTAAGCCTCCAGCTGGGCACGCAAGGCCGGCTGTTCGTTGGCGAGCATGGCCACGGCAAACAAGGCCGCGTTGGCCGCACCGGCGTTGCCGATGGCAAACGTGGCGACCGGAATGCCTTTGGGCATTTGCACGATGGAGTGCAGCGAATCCACCCCCTGCAGATGGCGGCTCGCCACCGGCACCCCCAGCACCGGCACGGTTGTCTTGGCGGCCAGCATGCCGGGCAGATGCGCCGCGCCACCGGCACCCGCGATGATGGCCCGCAGGCCACGCGAGGACGCACTTTCGGCGTAGGCAAACATATCATCAGGCATGCGGTGCGCCGACACAACCCGGGCCTCGAAGGGGACACCGAACTCGGCGAGAATCTCGGTCGCGTGGCGCAGGGTGTCCCAGTCGCTGCTGGACCCCATCACCACACCAACCACGGGGGCGCTGCTCAAGGCTCGCTCCAAGTGCTGAAGAACCTTGAATTGTAGGCGGGGCGGCATCACGCCCTCCTCTGCACGCCCCACCCCACACCCGCCGGAACACGATGGACATCACGATTCAAAACTTCGAAGCCGACCTGATCCATGCGTCGATGCAGCAGCCGGTGCTGCTCGACATCTGGGCGCCCTGGTGCGGCCCCTGCAAGGCGCTGACGCCGGTGCTCGAAAAGCTGGAGGTCGCCTACGCTGGTCGCTTCAAGCTGGCCAAGCTCAACGCCGACGAGCAGCCCGATATTTCGGGCCAGCTGTCGCAGATGTTCGGCGTGCGCAGCATCCCTTTTTGCGTGCTGTTCAAGGGGGGCCAGCCGATCGACGGTTTTGTCGGCGCGCTGCCCGAAGAAAAGCTGCGTGAGTTTCTCGACCGCCACGTGCCCAGCGCCGACGAAGCCGCAGCCGAAGAAGACCTGGCGCTGGCCGAAGAGCTGATGGCCGAAGGCGACCCCGAAAGTGCGCTCGAAAAGCTGCAAGAGGCGGTGGCCATCGACCCGGGCAACGACACCGCCCGCTACGACTACCTGCGCACCTTGCTCGCGGCCGGCCGTGTGGCCGAAGCCCGCCGCGCCTTCGAGCCGGTGGCGAGCAAGGTGATGCTTGATGCCCGCCTGTCGGCCGCCGGCCACTGGATCACTGCCTGCGAAAAAGCCGAATCTGCCCGCAGCGCCGATGTGCTGGCTGCTGCGATCAGCGCCAACCGGCGTGATTTCGACGCCCGTTTCGAACTGGCACAAACCCACTTTGCCGCGCAGCGCTTCACCCAGGCCATGGACGAGCTGCTGGAGATCGTGATGCGCGACAAGGCCTGGAATGGCGAACTGGCGCGCAAGACCTACGTCGCGATTCTTGAGTTGATGGGCAAGGCCGCCCCCGCCAAAGTTGAAGCCACCGCACCCAAGGGCACGCTCGAAGTGGCCGGCAAGGTCAACACCGCGCCGGCAGACCCGGTGGTCGACCAGTACCGGCGCAAGCTGAGCATGGCGTTGTTTTGAACTGACCGGCGCGACGGCCTCTCAGTGCCGCGCTCAAGTGCGTAGTTTGGCGAGCAGCTTGTCCATCAAAGCCACCGTCAGCGCCTGATCACGTTCATGAGTGCGCCAGTCGATGACCGCCTGCGCCTTGTGGCGCTCGGCCGCTTCGGTCTGCCCCAGTTGGGCAAACACCTGCGCCAGCCGGCTGTGCGCGGCCGCACGGTCGTCGACGTCACGGTCGTGTGACACGGCCACTTCAGCGGCCAGCGCGTCTTTCAGGGCCTGCTCGGCCTGGCCCACTTGCAAACGGCACCAAGCGAGATCAGCGCCCAGGAAGGCACGCATGCGATCGAGGCCCTGCAACAACCCGTCGCTGAAATGGGTCTCGTACAAGGCCACGGCCTCCGCGCACCGGCCTTGCAGCGAGCTGACCTGGGCGCGCAAGAGCGGCACCAGCGCGTCGAGCGAGCCCGTGCCCACCAGCGCATCGAAGTTGCTGGTGGACTCAATGCCCAACATCGCGCGGCGGGTGACGCCGTCGTCTTCAACACCACGCAGCACGGTCTGCCGCGACTCAACGGCCAACAGGCCGGCCATGTTGTGCATCACGCCGCTCAACATCGCCTCATCGCCTTCGGCGTTGGCATGTTGGCGGGCCTTGGCATACCAGGGCTGGGCGGCGTCAAAGCGACCGCCGAAATGGTAAGCCTGAGCCACCACCAGGCAAGCACGCGCCAAAGCCGCGTGGTGCTCAGGCTCGGCCAACACAAAACACTCGCCGATATGGCGGGCCATGGCTTCCATGTCGTGGTCGACATAGTCCATGTGCGCCAGCCAGGCCACCGACAGGGCACGCAGGCGGGTGTCACGTGCCGGTGCGCCGAGGGCGTAGGCCCTGCTGATCTTGTCGCGCGCGTTGCGGTTGAGGTCGCTGAAGTAGCTCACGAAACCTTCGGCCAGGCTGAGCCACGCGCTCACCGACACGTTGGGCTGCCGGGCGTACTGAGCCTGCAACGCCGACACAACAGCGCGCGCCTCGGCCAGCTGGCCTTGCCGGGCCAGCAGACTCGCCCGCTCGGCCCGCAGACAGTCGGCTTGCACGGGCTGCGTGGCGGCAGCAATCGCGGCGTCGAGATGGGTCAGCAAGCGCGACTTCATGCGGCGCTTCAGGTGGTCAAACGTTGCAGCGCTTCGCGGTACTTCGCGGCGGTCTTTTCAATCACCTCGGGCGGCAGGGCCGGCGCGGGGGCTTGTTTGTTCCAGGGCTGGCCATTCACACGCGCCTGCTCCAGCCAGTCGCGCACAAACTGCTTGTCGTAGCTGGGCGGGTTGCGGCCTTCGCGAAATGCAACCTCGTAGCCTTCGATCGGCCAGAAACGCGACGAGTCGGGTGTCAGCACCTCGTCCATCAGCGTCAGCGTGCCATCGGCATCGAGGCCGAATTCGAACTTGGTGTCGGCAATGATGATGCCCTTGCCCAGCGCGATCTGAGCCGCCGTGGTGTAGAGCTTGATCGCTGTAATACGCACACGCTCGGCGAGTTCGGCGCCGATGATCTGCTGCATGCGATCGAAGTCGATGTTTTCGTCGTGGTCACCCATCTCGGCCTTGGTGGCCGGGGTGAAGATGGGCTCGGGCAAACGGCTCGCGTTCTGCAGGCCGGCGGGCAGTTTGACGCCACACACCGACTGGCTTTGCTGGTACTCCTGCCAGCCGCTGCCAGCGAGGTAACCACGCACCACCGCTTCGACCGGCAAGGGCTTCAAGCGCTTGACCAGCATGGAGCGGGTGCGCACCTGCTCGCGCTCGGCAGCCGGCACCACTGACGTGGGGTCGTCACCCGTCAGGTGGTTGGGCACGATGGCTTGAAGGTGGGCAAACCAGAACAAGGCCATCTCGGTCAGCAAGGCGCCCTTGCCCGGAATGGGCTCGCCCATGATCACGTCGAAGGCGCTGAGCCGGTCGCTCGCCACCATCAGGATGCGGTCGGTGCCAACCGCGTAGTTGTCACGCACCTTGCCGCGCGCCAGCAGCGGCAGCGAGGTGAGAGAAGAGTTGAGTAGTTCCGTCATGGTGGTCAATCAGCCCGGCGCCCGGCCACCCGAAGCCGGGCTGCGCCCCCAGGGGGGGCAGAAGCGAAGCGACGTGGGGGTCGTCATTTTCAAACCACGGTTTGTGCCAGCTCACCTTTTGCGTAACGCTGAGCCACCTGCACCAAGCTTTGTGCCTTGATCTTGCCGGCCTGGCCTTCGCAGCTGAACTCGATATAGCGTTGTTTGCAGACGGCCTTGGCGGCCTCGCGGGCGGGCTTGAGCCACTCGCGGGCGTCAAATTTGTCAGGGTTTTCGGCCAGGAACTTGCGCACCGCGCCGGTCATCGCGAGGCGAATGTCAGTGTCGATGTTGATCTTGCGCACGCCAAACTTGATGGCTTCCTGAATCTCTTCGATCGGTACGCCGTAAGTCTCTTTCATCTTGCCGCCGTACTGGTTGATGATGGCCAGCAGCTCGGCCGGAACCGACGACGAGCCGTGCATCACCAGGTGGGTGTTGGGAATGCGTTTGTGGATTTCCTTGACGCGCGAGATCGCCAAGATGTCGCCCGTGGGCTTGCGCGAGAACTTGTAGGCACCGTGGCTGGTGCCGATGGCGATGGCCAGCGCGTCGAGCTGGGTCTCGCGCACGAACACCGCGGCTTCTTCGGGGTCGGTGAGCATCTGGCTGTGATCCAGCTTGCCTTCGGCTCCGATGCCGTCTTCTTCACCGGCCTCACCGGTTTCCAGGTTGCCCAGGCAGCCGAGTTCGCCTTCCACGGTCACGCCGACCTTGTGGGCGAGTTGCACCACCTTGCGGGTGACCTCGACGTTGTAGTCGAACGAGGCCGGGGTCTTGCCGTCTTCCTTCAGCGAGCCGTCCATCATCACCGAGCCAAAGCCCAGGTCGATGGCGCCCTGGCAGATGGCGGGCGTCTGGCCGTGGTCCTGGTGCATGACCAGCGGGATGTGCGGGTAGGCCTCGACGGCGGCCTGGATCAGGTGCTTGATGAAGGCCTCACCGGCGTACTTGCGGGCACCGGCGCTGGCTTGCAGGATCACCGGCGCGCCGGTTTCGTCGGCGGCTTGCATCACGGCCTGCACCTGCTCCAGGTTGTTGACGTTGAAAGCCGGAATGCCATAACCGTGTTCGGCGGCGTGGTCCAGCAGCTGGCGCATTGAAACGAGAGGCATGGTCAAGTCCGGGAAGTGATGAAAGCTGAGTCGCCGAGGTGACAGGCCACACAACGGCGGGGCGGTGAGTAACCGCTCTGAAACTGCGCCGATTGTAGCGACGCACCCCCGTAAAAACCCGCCGTGAAATGCTGTCTCCCGCGTCTGGGGGGCAAACTCCGCCCTCTGGGGGATCGTGGCAACTGGGCCAAAAAACGGCCGCTTTTCCCACTTCATAAGCTGAGTACGCGGCCGACACTGAAGCTCCGCACAGAGACGGAACACCCGCCATGGCACGACTCGACCTGAACGCTTTGACGCTGCATATCACCGCTGCCGCGGTGAAACACCCGCACGACCTAACCAGCCACCTGGTGCAATCCACCGGCATGGGCCGCGGCACCATCCAGAAGGCCTTGCAGCGCCTCACGCAGCTGGGTTGGCTGCAGCGCGAAGGCAGCGCACGCCGCCCGCAGTTCCGCCCCGGCCTGTTGCGCCAGGTGGTTCAGCGCTACCCGCTGGCCGGCCTGCAAGAAGACTTGCCCTGGTCGCGCGATTTCGCGCCCTTCTTTGCCTTGCCCCCCCACGTGCAGCGCATGACGCAGCACACCTTTGGCGAGCTGCTCAACAACGCCATCGACCACAGCGGCGGCACCAGCGTGACCGTGTCGCTGCGCCAGACGCCCAGCCATGTGCAGCTCCTGGTGTCAGACGACGGCTGTGGTGTGTTCGACCAACTCTCGCGTTCGTTCTCGCTGGCCGACCCGTTGATGGCCATGCTGGAGCTGAGCAAGGGCAAGCTGACCAGCCAACCCGCCCGCCATGCCGGGCGTGGCCTGTTTTTCACCTCGCGCCTGGCCGACGTGTTCGACCTGCACGCCAACGACACCGCCTTTCAGCACCGCGAGTGGGAAGGCAATGGCTGGCGGCCGGGGCGCGCGCTCAAACACCAGGGCACCTCGGTCTACGCCGCGATCGCGCTGGACACGACCCGCACGCTCGACGCGGTGTTGCACGCCCACAGCCTGAATGGCGCGGGCTTTGGTTTCGAGCGCACCGTGGTGCCGCTGCGGCTGCTGGCCTCGCCGCTGGCGGGGCTGGACTCGCGCGCGCAGGCCCGGCGTGTGGCGGCGCGCTTGAACACATTC
>JBBRFR010000197.1:0-7507 GCA_038241485.1 Burkholderiales bacterium | reverse complement strand
CGCTGGCGCTGCAGCGCACGCACCGAGAGTGACCACGGGTCGGTGCCTTCGAGCACCACCTGGCCGCGCAGTGGTTTAAGCGCTGCGGCAGCCACCTGCAGCAGCGTCGTCTTGCCCGCGCCAGACGGCCCGATCACGGCGAGGCGCTCTCCAGTTTGCACACTCAGACTGACGCCATTCAGCGCCATCGCGCCGCGGGCAGACGCCGGGTGCCGCGCGTGCACGGCTTGCAGGTCAAGTTTCATGGCGCGCAGGAGCGAAAGCCGGCGAAAACATCATGGCGGTCAGCGGGAAAGAAGTTGCGATAGCGGGGATGCTTAAAACGCGCAGCGGTCGCGAACGACGCGCCCCGCAACACCGGGCGCGCGTCGAACCAGGGTTGTGAGTAGTCGCGATAGGGGTGCGGCTCAAAGCCAGCGTAGGGCATGAAGGGGCTGGCCGTCCATTCCCACACCTGGCCCCAGTCGAAGGGCTCGCGCCTGTCGGCAGCCCGCAGCACGGCCGTCTCCCACTCGCCTTCGGTGGGCAGACGGCGCCCGGCCCATCGGCACCAGGCCTCGGCCTCATGGGCGCTCAGGTGCAAAGCAGGCGCATCCAGATCCAGAGCGCCCCACACGCCGAAGCGGCACTGCTGCCACCCGCCTTCGGCTCGGCGAAGGTGCAGCGGGCAGCTTCTCGCTTGGCGAGTCAGCCAGCTCCAGCCTGCAGTGCTCCAGAAGCGCTCCGACGCGTAGCCGCCAGATTCGACGAAGGGCAGAAACCGGGCCCATGACACCGGCGCGCGATCGATCGAAAAAGCATCCAGATCAACCGGGTGAGCGTGCAGCTCGTTGTCGAAGGCAAAGCCGGAGGCCTGCGACCCGAGCTGATAACGCCCGGCCGGCACCTGCATCTCGCCTTGCACGTTCGCCGCCTTTGGCGAACGGCCATTCATCGCCGGCCCGAGGTCGATGCCCAACTGCTGCGCCACGAAGTGCCAGGCTTCGCGGTGCATGTCTTCGTGCATCAGCACCAGGCGAAAAAAATACAGCTCGTCGTCGCCGTCGCCACTTTGTTGCAGCAGCGTGTGCGTGGATTGGCGAACTTCGGCCAGATAGTTAAGCGTGGCGCCCACGCCCGGAAGCGCGAGCTGCCAGCGTTGTTTGTGGGGCACGTTGGAAGAGTCGTACAGCGCATCGGCGCCGGCCATCACCGACGCGCAACGCGACAAGGCCGGATCGAAGGCCGTGCCGCGCGGCCAATCGGTGTTGCGCAGCAGCCAGTGCTCCTCGAACCAGCCGATGTGGCCCAGCTCCCACAACGGGAGATTCAGCACCGGGTCGAACGCCAGCTGCAAGCCCTCGGCCCCGAGCGCGCGCTCGAATCCGTCAAACAAGGCGAGCAGCTGCTCGCGCCCGTCGCGAAAAGCCTGGTCGAGCACATCGGGGCCAGCACGTCGAATATCGACCGACAACGCAGCGTCACCCTTCACCTCGAAATCAACTGCCGGTATAACCGAGCCCATGCCTCGCTCCCCCATCTGCATCGTGACACCCGCCCTCGCCAGCGCCAACAATGGCAACTGGCAAACCGCCCGGCGATGGTCGCAGATGTTGCGGCCCCAGTACCTGGTGGGGTTGGTGGGCCAGTGGCAGGGTGAGCCGGCCGAGTTGTTGGTGGCCTTGCACGCACGCCGCTCGGCGGACTCCATCGAGCGCTGGGCGGCTCAGCGACCGGGGCAGCCCCTGGCCGTGGTGCTGACCGGCACCGACCTGTACCGCGACATCCACGTCGACGCCTCCGCCCAACGATCGCTCGCTCTTGCCGACCGGCTGATCGTGCTGCACGAGCGCGCCATTGACGACCTGCCCGAGCAGCACCGTGCCAAGGCCGTGGTGTGTTTCCAGTCGACCACCACGCGCATGACGCTGGCCAAGACGGCACAGCACCTGCGCTGTGTGATGGTGGGCCACCTGCGCGAAGAAAAAGCGCCGCAGACCTACTTCGAGGCGGCACGCCGGCTGTCGAGCCGGCGCGACATCTTGCTCGACCACATTGGCGCCGCACTCGAGCCCGCCCTGGGCCTCGAAGCACAGGCTTTGCAACAGATCTGCCCCCACTACCGGTGGCTGGGCGCCCTGCCCCACGAGACGGTGCGAGGGCGCATCCAAAGCGCGCACGTGCTGGTTCACACCAGCCGCATGGAAGGCGGCGCCCATGTGGTGATGGAAGCGATTTGCAGCGGCACCCCGGTGCTGGCCACCCGCATCTCCGGCAACGTCGGCATGCTCGGGGCTGACTACGGCGGCTACTTCGAACCGGGTGACGCCGAGGGGCTTGCCACGCTGATCGAACGTTGCCGTGATCAGCCGGCGATACTGCAAGCACTGAGCGGCCAATGCGCGGCGCGAGCACCTCTTTTCAAGCCCGAGCGCGAGCGAGCGACGCTACTTGCCGTGGTCAACGACCTGCTGGAGAACCCCCGATGAACACACCCCTTGCCGCACCCGCCACACCCCGCCTCACTTCCCTCTCGCACGGCGGAGGCTGCGGCTGCAAGATCGCGCCCGGCGTCTTGAGCGAGATCTTGAAGAACACCAACCGCATGCCGATGCCACCGGAGTTGCTGGTAGGCATCGAGACCGCCGATGACGCGGCTGTGTACCAGTTGACGGACGAGATCGCGCTCATCGCGACCACTGATTTCTTCATGCCCATCGTCGACGACCCGTTCGACTTCGGGCGCATCGCCGCCACCAACGCCATCAGCGATGTGTATGCCATGGGCGGCAAGCCGATCATGGCGCTGGCGCTCGTCGGCATGCCGATCAGCGTGTTGCCGACCGAGGTGATCGCCAAGATCCTCGAAGGTGGCGAGTCGGTTTGCCGTGCAGCAGGCATCCCCATCGCAGGCGGTCACACCATCGATTCGGTGGAGCCAATCTATGGGCTGGTGGCGCTTGGCGTGGTGCACCCGAAGCGTGTGAAGCGCAACGCCGATGCGCGGCCCGGCGACCGGCTGGTGCTGGGCAAGCCGATCGGTGTGGGCGTGTTGTCGGCGGCGCTCAAAAAGGAGTCACTCTCGGCCGAGGGCTACGCACAGATGATCGCGACAACCACCCAACTCAACACGCCCGGGCCCGACCTGGCGGCCATGGAAGGCGTGCATGCGTTGACCGACGTGACCGGCTTCGGCCTGGCAGGCCACGCACTGGAGCTGGCACGCGGCGCAAAAGCCACCGTCGCGATCGACTGGGCCCGCGTGCCCTTGCTGCCGCAGGTGCGAGAGCTTGCCGAGCGAGGCATGGTCACCGGCGCGTCAGAGCGCAACTGGGCGGGTTACGGCAGCGATGTGCAGCTGCCCGCGGGCTTCTCCGCCGTCGACCAAGCGCTGCTGACCGATCCGCAGACCAGCGGCGGGCTGCTGGTGTCTTGCGACGCCAAAGCGGTGGCGGACGTGATGGCCGTGTTTCGCCGCCACGGTTTCGAGGCGGCTGCCGAGATCGGTGAAGTGGTGGCCAACGGCCCGCGCGGGAGCAGCCTGCTGGTGCGCTGAGCCGCGGCGCGCGGTCAGCCCTTTTTCGCCCCGCCCTGCCCGGATGAAGGCGGCATGGGATGCTTGATCAAGGGCGTTCCCGTGCCGATGGCCGGCCCCTCGTTGCCCTTTTTCTGCGCTGGTGCGGCGGGTGCCGGTGTCTTTGGGGCTTTCTGGGAAGGCTGGGATGAAGGCATGTCGTGTGTCCTTTCGTTCGTGGCTTTCGTTCGTGGCTTTTGTTCGCCGCTCTCTTTCGTCCCAAGAGGCGTTGCGGTCAGGCCGATGCTACGCCGCTCGCCTCTCGCGTCAATCGAACTGCGTGCCGGGCCAGGCCGGCATCAGCGGGTCGTGAACCGCACGGTCACGACCTTCTTGTCAGCCAGCGTCACGACCGCCACCGCCTTGGTGCCGGCGCTCAGTTTCAGGCCCTTGGCTTCGAGCTTGTTCGGGGCCGCCGCGACGAGCACCGCTTCGCTCTTCTCAGCCCCCTTCAACAAGGTCAGCTTGCCGCTCATGCCTGCGGTGGGAAGCGGCGTGCCGTGGTCGTCGACGTACACGGTCACGGTGTCGCCTTGAACGGCCAGCTCAAACCCGAGGTCGCCCGCCGTGGCCACCGTGCCACCGAACTTGGCTGCCTTCGGCCCGTGGGCCATCGTTGCATTGACCGAGAGCACCGTGGCGGCCACGACCAACAGTTGCAGGAACTTTGTCTTCATCATGTCTACTCCTTCGGTCAGGCACGTTCGGTACAGGCCGTGCCAGATGAGCCTGGGATCAAAGTCACAACGCCTCATGCCGGGTCGCGGTGCACACGACCCAACATCAATACGTTTCATCCGATGTCTCGGAAAGAATCTTGCGCGTCGCGGGTTCACCCAGCCATGCGTAGGCCAGCGGCGTCAGCAGCGTGTCGAGCAGCGTCGAGCTGATCAAGCCGCCGAAGATCACCACCGCAACCGGGTGCAAGATCTCTTTGCCGGGAGAGTCTGCCGCCAGCAGCAAGGGCACCAGCGCGAAGGCGGCCACCAGCGCGGTCATCAACACCGGCGTCAACCGCTCCAGCGAGCCGCGCACGATCATCGGGTGGCCGAAAGTCTCGCCCTCGAATCGGCACAGGTTGATGTAGTGGCTGATCTTCAAAATGCCATTGCGTGTGGCAATGCCTGCGAGCGTGACAAAGCCGACCATCGACGCCACCGACAGCGACACGCCGGCGAGCCACATCGCCACCACGCTGCCCACCAAGGCCAGCGGTATGTTGGCCATGATGATGCCTGCCAGCACCGCAGATTTGTAGCGCGAGTAAAGAACCATGAACATCATCGACAGCGACACCAGCGACAGCAGCACGATGAGTTGTGTGGCTTGCTCCTGCGCCTGGAACTGGCCCTCCAGGCTCACGAAGGTGCCGGTAGGAAGCGGCGTCTTGGCGATCACCGCACGAATGTCGGCGATGACCTTCGACATGTCGGTGCCATCGGTGTTGGCGTACACCACGATGCGCCGGCGGCCGTTTTCCCGGCCGATCTGGTTCGGGCCATCGGTTTCTTCGACGGTGGCAATGTTTGACACCGGGATGCGACCGGACGGGGTGTCCAGCAGCACGGCGGCCAGGTCCTGGGGTGACCTTTTGTCGTCGGGCAGTCGCAGCACCAGGTCGTAGCGGCGGGCGCCGTCCACGATCTCGGCGCCGTGCGCGCCATCGGTCAGCGCTTGAAGCGTGCGCACCGCTTCGGCCGGCGTGAGGCCCGCTTGCGCGGCCTTTTGATAGTCGACCCGCACGCTGATCTGCGGTATCAACACGAGCTTCTCAACCGTGAGGTCAACCAGGCTCGGCACACCGGCAAGCTCCTTGCGCATCTGCTCTGCGATGCCTCGCAACCCGTCAAGGTCATCGCCGTAGATCTTCACGGCGATCTGGGCACGCACACCCGACAGCAAATGGTCAAGGCGGTGCGAGATGGGCTGACCGATGGCCACTGCCGCGGGAAGCGAGGCGAGTTCAGAGCGAATGTGCGCCATCACCTGTTCGCGATTTCGATCCGAGCGCTTGAGGTCGACGTCGATCTCGCTGGAGTGCACCCCTTCGGCGTGTTCGTCCAGCTCAGCGCGCCCGGTGCGGCGCCCCACTTGCACCACCTCGGGCACCTGCAAGATGAGCTTCTCTGCCACGCTGCCCATGCGGTTGGCCTCGGCGAGTGAGGTGCCCGGGTTGAACATCAGCGACAGAACCAACGAGCCCTCGTTGAAGGCGGGCAAAAAAGTCCGCGGGAAAAACGGAATGGTTGCTGCAGCGATCCCCACGGCCACAGCAGCCGTCGCCAGGATCGCCTTGGAGCGCGGGAGCGACCAGCCAAGCAGCCGCGCGTCCTGGCGCTTGAGCCAGCCGACCAGCGGGCTGTCCCCGTGATCCAGCCGCTTCATCTTGGGCAACAGGTAGACGCACAACACCGGCGTCACCGTCACCGAGACCACCATCGACGCCAGGATGGACACGATGTAGGCGATGCCGAGTGGCGTGAACAACCGGCCCTCGATGCCGGGCAACGCGAACAGCGGCACAAACACCAGCACCACGATGGCGGTGGCGTAGAGGATGCCCGACCGCACCTCGACGCTGGCTTTCCACACCACTTCAGACACACCCAGCGGCGTCTCGGAAACTCGGTTCTGCCGCAGCCTTCGAACGATGTTCTCAACGCCGACCACGGCGTCGTCGACCAGCTCGCCGATGGCGATGGCCAGCCCGCCGAGTGTCATCACATTGATCGACTGGTCGAGCCAGCGGAACACCACGGCCGTGACCGCAAGCGACAACGGGATCGCGATCAATGAAATGAACGTGGTGCGGGCTGACAACAAAAACGCAAACAGCACGATCGCGACCATGATGGCGCCGTCTCGCAGCGCCCCGGTGACGTTGTCGAGAGAGGCCTGGATGAAGTCGGCCTGCCGGAACAGCACCTTGGGCGCGGCCATGCCCTTGGGCATGCCTCGTTTGAGTTCTTCGAGGGCGGCTTCGATGTCTCGCGAGAGCCGCACGGTGTCGGCCGCCGGTTGTTTTTGAACGCTGATGATCACCGCCGGCGCCCCGTTGTAGCCGGCATCGCCCCGTTTCATGGCGGGGGCAAAGCGCGCCGTGGCGACCTGTTCTAAACGCACCGGCCCGCCGTTCTTCCAGGCCACGGCCAGGCCCTGCAGGTCTTCGACCCGGTTGGTGCGTGCCAGGTGACGGATCAGGTACTCGCGCCCATGTTGGTCAATGAAACCACCGCCTGCGTTGGACGCAAAACCTCGCAGCGCCTGCTCGATCTGAGTCAGCGTGATGCCGAACTGCGCCATGCGCACAGGGTCGGGTTCGACGCGGAGTTGGCGCACCTCGCCGCCAATCGGAATCACCTGCGCCACACCGGCGATCGACAACAGCCGGGGGCGCAAAACGAAATCGGCGTACTCCCGCGCCTGCATCGGTGACGCGGCCTGCTCGCCCGCTTTGGCCGGGGTTTGCAGCGGCAGCGCGATGAGCATGATCTCGCCCATGATCGAAGACACGGGGCCCATGATTGGCGAGATGCCGTCGGGCAATTGCTCGCGGGTCAGGGCAAGACGCTCCGAGACCAACTGTCGATTGCGGTAGATGTCGGTGCCCCAGTCGAACTCGGCATAGGCAATCGACAAGCCCACCCCGGAGGTCGAGCGCACGCGCGTCACACCCGGCATGCCGTTGAGCGCCGTCTCGATGGGGAAGGTGATGAGCTGCTCCACCTCTTCGGGCGCCATGCCCCCGGCTTCCGTCAAGACCGTGATGACCGGCTTGTTGAGATCGGGGAACACATCGACCGGTGTGCGCCAGGCCGTGAACGCGCCATACGCGAGCAGCAGCGCGGCCAGGGCCAGCACGAAGAGCCGGTTGTGCAAGCTGTAGCGAACGATCCAATTGAACATGGTCGTGCGCTCAGCGAATCTGGTTGAGCAAGGCCGCGCCTTGAACCA
>JBBRFR010000196.1:0-7507 GCA_038241485.1 Burkholderiales bacterium | reverse complement strand
GCGATGCGCACCGGCTTGCTGATGCAGGCCTGGGCGATCAGGTCGGCGGCCTCTTCGGGCGCCAGCGTGGGCACGTTCTTGTAAATCTGCGTCGGCGCGATCATCGGCGTGCGCACCAGCGGCATGTTGATGGTGGTGAAGGTGATGCCGGTGTCGGCGTACTCGCTCGACGCGCAGCGTGTCCAGGCATCGAGTGCGGCCTTGCTGGCCACATATGCCGAGAAGCGCGGCGCGTTGGTCAGCACGCCGATCGAGCTGATGTTGACGACGTGGCCTTTGCGTTTGGCCACCATGCCGGGCAACAAGCCCATGGTCACACGCAGGCAGCCGAAGTAGTTGAGCTGCATGGTGCGCTCGAAGTCGTGGAACCGGTCGTAGCTGCTCTCGATGGCTCGGCGGATCGAGCGGCCGGCGTTGTTGATGAGGAAGTCGACACCCCCATAGGTGTCGGTCAGCCAGTCGATCAGCGTCTTGCAACTGGCTTCGTCGGCGATGTCGACCGAGAAGGTTTCGACCTTGGCGTCTTTGCCGGCGGCGGCCAGGATCTCTTTCTTGGCTTCGGCCAGTTTGGTTTCGTCGCGTGCGCAGATCACGGTGATGGCGCCCGCTTCGGCAAACTTGATCGCTGCCGCCAGGCCAATGCCCGAGGAGCCGCCGGTCACCAGCACCACCTTGCCAGCCACCGTGCCGCGCAGGCTGCGGTCGATCAGCAGGGCCGGGTCGAGGTGGCGTTCCCAGTAGTCCCACAAGCGCCAGGCGTAGTCGGGCAGCTTGGGGCACGCAATGCCCGTGCCCTTGAGTGCCGCCTGTGTCTCGCGGCAGTCAAAGCGTGTCGGGTAGTTGACGAAGGTCAAGATGTCGTCGGGCAGGCCCAGGTCTTTCATCACCGCAGCGCGCACGCGGCGCACGGGCGCCAGCGCCATCAACCCCTTCTTCACGCTCTTGGGGATGAAGCCCAAGAGCGCCGCGTTGATGAAGACGTTCATCTTGGGCGCGTGCGCGGCCTTGCTGAAAACGTCGAGCACGTCGCCCACACGGTAGCCCTCGGGGTCGACCAGGTGGAAGCACTTCTTGTTCAGCTCGGCCTTGCTGTGGCTGATGTGGTCGAGCGCGCTCACCACGAAGTCGACCGGCACGATGTTGATGCGCCCGCCTTCCAGGCCCACGCTGGGCATCCACGGCGGCAGGATCTCGCGCATGCGCTGGATCAGCTTGAAGAAGTAATACGGGCCGTCGATCTTGTCCATCTCGCCGGTCGCCGAGTCGCCCACCACCAGCGCCGGGCGGTAGACCGTCCAGGGCGTCTTGCTTTCCTTGCGCACGATCCTTTCGCTCTCGTGCTTGGTCATGAAGTACGGGTGGTCCAGGCCCTCGGCCTCGTCGAACATGTCTTCGCGGAACACCCCTTCGTACAGCCCGGCCGCAGCGATGCTGCTCACGTGGTGCAGGTGCCCGGCGTCGATCGCCTTGGCAAACTCAACCAGGTTGCGCGTGCCTTCGATGTTGACCTGCACCTGCGACTCTTCGTCTGCGGCCAAGTCGTAGACGGCGGCGAGGTGGTACACGTGGTCGATGTGGCCCTTGAGTTTCTTGACCACATCTGCCGAGACGCCAAGCTTCTTGGCTGTCATGTCGCCATACACCGGCACGGCGCGCGAAGCGCTCACACCCCAGTAGTCGAGCAAGCCCGCCACCTTGGACTCGCTCTGCGAACGCAGCAAAAAGTACACCGTGGCCCCCCGGCGAGCAAGCAAGGTCTTGACGAGGCGTTTGCCGATGAAGCCGGTGGCTCCGGTCACGAAATACTGCATGCATTCCTCCTGAGTGGGCTTGGGCTGTTGCGCATTCTTCATCAAACCCCCAGGCACTCCGCTGCGCGCTTACCCGAGCCACCCATAGGGACGCCCCACTAGAGAAAGCGGGTGCGCACGAGGGGCGTCGCTCCTATAGTGCAGGCGTCGCTGCTCTGGGCTCGGAGCGGTTTTCATCCACCCACCGGAAGGACACCACCATGGTCAAGAAACTCAAACAGATGGCCGACAAGAAAACCGCCTCGGCCGCCAACTTGCTCGACAGCCAGTTCGCCAGCACCGTGAAAGACTCGGCCCAACAGATCTGGCTGGCCGGCCTGGGTGCCTTCTCGAAGGCCCAGGAAGAAGGCGGCAAAGTGTTCGACGCCCTGGTGAAGGAAGGGGTGACCTTGCAAAAGAAGACCCAGAGCGTGGCCGAAGAAAAGATCGGCGAAGTGGCCAACAAGATGAGCGGCATGGCCGGCGACGTGACGGCCAAGGCCGGCCAACACTGGGACAAGCTCGAATCCATCTTCGAAGAACGCACCGCCCGCGCCCTGGGCAAGCTGGGTGTGCCCAGCGCGAAAGACGTGGCCGCCCTCACCAAGCGCATAGACGAGCTGAGCGCGCAAATTGCCAAGCGGGGTGGCAAGGCCCCGGCCACCAAGACCGCGGCCAAGACGACCACCAAGCCGGCTGGCAAGAGCGCGGCCAAACCGGCTGGCAAAACCGCAGCCAAGCGGCCTGCGCGCAAGACGGCCTGAACAAGACGGCCGTGCTGACCTGACAAAGGGGCGCTTCGGCGCCCCTTTGTCATGTGCATGTGCTCAGTGCGGGATCTGCCCCGGCCAGAGCCACAACAACACGACCGTCATCGTGAGGTAGCGGGCAAACTTGCCAATGCACATGTACACGACACAAGGCCAGAACGGCAGCCGCAGCCAGCCCGCCACCGCACACAGCGGGTCGCCCACGAAAGGCAGCCACGACAGCAGGCAGGCCTTGGGGCCGAAGCGCTTGAGCCACTGCAGCACCCGCGCTTCATGGGGTTTGTGCACCAGCTTTTCGTAAGCGCGCTCAGCGCCGTAACCCATCCACCAAGTGACAGCACCGCCCAGCGTGTTGCCGGCGGTGGCCACCAGCACCGCGGGCCAGAACATGTGGGGGTTGAGCTTCAAGAAGCCAAGCACCGCCACTTCAGAGCCAATGGGCAACAGGGTGGCCGAGATGAAGGCCACGACGAAGATCGTGCTCAGGCCGAATTTCGGCAGGGCCAACAGTGCGAGCAGCGACTCGATCCAAGCTTCCATCCGCGGGGATTATGCGGGGCCCTCTTTGTGCACAAGCCGCTCGGCTTGCGGGGCTATACTCTGCCTCCTTTTTGAGCAGCCACTCCCCGCGCTTTTCGCACACCCCGCGTCATGCACATCGGCCACATTCCCCTGGCGAACCGCCTGTTCGCCGCCCCGATGGCGGGCGTCACCGACAGGCCCTTTCGCCAGCTGTGCAAGCGCCTGGGTGCGGGCTACGCGGTGAGTGAAATGGTCACTTCGCGCAAAGAACTGTGGAACAGCCTGAAGACCTCGCGCCGCGCCAACCACGAGGGCGAGGTCGCGCCCATCGCCGTGCAGATCGCCGGCACCGAGCCTTTGATGATGGCCGAGGCCGCTGCCTACAACATCGACCGCGGCGCGCAAATCATCGACATCAACATGGGCTGCCCGGCCAAGAAGGTGTGCACCAAGTGGGCGGGCTCGGCACTGATGCAAGACGAGCCGCTGGCCACATTGATCATTGAAGCCGTGGTGGCCGCGTGTGCGCCGCGCAACGTGCCGGTCACGCTGAAGATGCGCACCGGCTGGTGCCAGGCCGAGCGCAACGCGTTAAGCATCGCGCGCGCTGCCGAACAAGCCGGCGTGGCGATGGTGACGGTGCACGGCCGCACACGCGAGCAGGGTTACACCGGCCAGGCCGAATACGACACCATCGCCGCAGTGAAGGCCGCCTTGAGCATCCCAGTGGTGGCCAATGGCGACATCGACAGCCCCGAAAAAGCGCGCGACGTACTCGCCGCGACCGGCGCCGACGCCATCATGATCGGCCGCGCCGCGCAGGGCCGGCCGTGGATCTTTCGCGAAATTGCGTACTTTCTGGACACCGGCGAACACCTGCCCGCGCCCGAGGTGCAACAGGCCAAACGTTGGCTGCTGGAACACCTGCACGAACATTACGGCCTGTATGGTGAATATGCCGGTGTGCGCACCGCGCGCAAACACATCGGCTGGGCGGTGCGCGCCCTGCCCGGCGGCGAAAGTTTTCGCGCCTTCATGAATACGCTGGACACCTGCGACGCGCAAGTGCGTGCGGTGAACGACTGGTTTGACGAACTCGGCGACGCGCACCGCCTGCTGCCGAGCGCTGCCGCCGAATTGATGACAGAAGCAACATGAGCAAAAAACACATTGAGGAATGCGTGCGCGACAGCCTGGAGACTTACTTCAAAGACTTGCGCGGTGTCGAGCCCACAGCGATGTACGAGATGATTCTCAAGGTCGTCGAGAAGCCGCTGCTCGACGTGGTGATGAAACACGCCGACCACAACCAGAGCCGCGCGGCCGAGTGGCTGGGCATCAACCGCAACACGTTGCGGCGCAAGCTGCTCGACCACAAGCTCGTCAAGTAAAAGGTTCTCATGCAAGCCCTGATCTCCGTCTCTGACAAAACCGGCGTGCTCGAATTTGCGCGCGAGCTGCATGCCCTGGGTGTGAAACTGCTCTCCACCGGCGGCACCGCCCGGCTGCTGGCCGACGCCGGCCTGCCCGTCACCGAGGTGGCCGACCACACCGGCTTCCCCGAGATGCTCGACGGCCGGGTGAAGACGCTGCACCCCACCATCCACGGCGGCCTGCTGGCGCGGCGTGATCTGCCCGAGCACATCGCAGCGATCGAGCAGCACAAGATCTCGACCATCGACATTTTGTGCGTGAACCTCTACCCGTTTGAAGCCACCGTCGCCAAGCCCGGCTGCACGCTCGAAGACGCGATCGAAAACATCGATATCGGCGGCCCAGCGATGGTGCGCTCTGCGGCCAAAAACTGGAAAGACGTGGCGGTGCTGACCGACGCTTCGCAATACGCGCAGGTGCTTGCTGAGTTGAAGGCCCACAAGAGCGTGAGCAAGGAGACCAAGTTCGCGCTGTCGGTGGCCGCTTTCAACCGCATCTCGAACTACGACGCGGCCATCAGCGACTACCTCTCGTCGCTGCAGGCTGATGGCTCGCGCGCCGACTACCCGGCGCAGAGCAACGCGCGTTTCGTCAAGCTGCAAGACCTGCGCTACGGCGAGAACCCGCACCAGACCGCTGCTTACTACCGCGACCCCAACCCCGCACCCGGCTCGCTCGTCACCGGCAAGCAGCTGCAAGGAAAAGAACTCTCGTACAACAACATCGCCGACGCCGACGCGGCGTGGGAATGCGTGAAGAGCTTCAGCACCCCGGCTTGCGTGATCGTCAAACATGCCAACCCCTGCGGCGTGGCGCTCGGCGCCAACGCCGGCGAGGCGTATGCCAAGGCCTTCAAGACCGACCCGACCTCGGCCTTCGGCGGCATCATCGCCTTCAACACCGAAGTCGATGCGGCCACGGCCGAGCAAGTGTCCAAACAGTTCATGGAAGTGCTGATCGCCCCGGCCTTCACGCCCGAGGCGCTGGCGATCTTTGCCGCCAAGAAGAATGTGCGCGTGCTGCAGATTGCGTTGCCCCAGGGCGGCGCGACTGCATGGGAACAGGGCCGCAACGCACAAGACGTGAAGCGCATCGGCTCGGGCCTCTTGATCCAGAGCGCCGACAACCACGAGTTGAAGCTTTCCGACCTGAAGGTGGTCACGAAAGCTCAGCCCACACCGCAACAACTGCAAGACATGCTGTTCGCCTGGACGGTGGGCAAGTACGTGAAGAGCAACGCCATCGTCTTCTGTGCCGGCGGCATGACGCTGGGTGTCGGCGCGGGCCAGATGAGCCGCTTGGATTCAGCGCGCATCGCGGGCATCAAGGCCGAGGCTGCGGGGCTGTCGTTGAATGGCTCGGTGGTGGCGAGTGATGCCTTCTTCCCGTTTCGCGACACGCTGGATGAGTTGGTGAAAGCGGGTGCGACGAGCGTGATTCACCCCGGTGGCAGCATGCGCGACGAAGAGGTGATCGACGCGGCCAACGAGCACGGCATCGCGATGGTGCTCACCGGCGTGCGTCACTTCCGCCACTGACCGCGGCGCCGGCTTCGACAAGCTCAGCCCAAACGGTGACTCGCGCATGACGCTCCCTGAAGCGGCAGGCCTGCTGTTGGCCTTTCTGGCGCGCCTGATCACCGGCGCGCAAGGCCATTGGTATGGCAGCCCGCCCAAGGCCGAGCAGCGCATCTACTTTGCCAACCACCAGAGCCATTTCGACTGGGTGCTGATCTGGGCCGCGCTGCCGCGCGACCTGCGCGCGCAGACGCGGCCGATCGCCGCGCGCGACTACTGGACGGCCTCGCCCTTCAAACACTGGATCACCCGAGAGGTGTTCAATGCCGTCTACGTGAGCCGCGTGCGTTCTGAGGACGAAGACCCGCTAGAGCCGCTGGCCGAAGCGCTGCGCAACGGCGACTCGCTGGTGATCTTTCCGGAGGGCACACGCGGCAACAAGGGCGACCCACAGGCTTTCAAGGCGGGGCTGTACCACCTGGCCGAGCAGTTCCCCGAGGTGCAATTGATACCCACCTGGATCGACAACGTGCACCGTGTCATGCCCAAGGGCGAAGTGGTGCCGGTGCCCATCTTGTGTTCGGTGACATTCGGTGCGCCGATGCAGATCAAACCCGGCGAAGACAAGCGCGAGTTTCTGGCCCGCGCCCGCGATGAAGTCATCGCGCTGAGCAAGGTGGCGGCCTGATGACCGCTCACGCAACAGGAGCCGCGTGATGGGCGCGCTTCGCGAGCTCACGGTGTCGCAGCAGATCGGCCTGCTGTTCGTCATCGTCTTCGGTCTGCTGGCCATTGCTACGGCGGTGGCCTTCACCCGATCGCTGCGCGACATGCCGCCCGACAAGCAGGCCGCCTACGACGCCATGCTGCACGACCTGCGTGCGATGTGGATCGGCACGGTGCTGTTCTGGGTGTCGTGGGTTTCGGGCGCCTTTGTCGCCACGCTGCTGTTCGCCGTGGTGTCGTTTCTTGCGCTGCGCGAGTTCATCACCCTCACCCACACGCGCCGCGGCGACCACCGCGCGCTGCTGGCCGCCTTCTTCGTGGTGACGCCGCTGCAGTACATGCTGGCGGGTGGGCAGTACTTCGACCTGTTCTCGGTCTTCATTCCTGTGTACGCCTTTGCAGCGCTGCCTTTTTTGGCCGCATTGGGCAACGACCCGACACGCTTTCTGGAGCGCACGGCCAAGATCCAGTGGGGCGTGATGGTTTGCGTGTACGGCATGAGCCACGCGCCGGCCATCCTGCTGCTGGAGTTCGCTGGCTACCAGGACCGAGGCGCTTTCCTCGTGCTCTACCTGGTGATGACCGTCGTGGCGGCGCAGATCGTGCAGCAGTGGGCCAGTCGCCACCTGCGCCGCCGGCCGGTGGCGCGGCAGATCAGTCGCACTTTCTCCTGGCGGGCCTGGGCCCTCGGCGCTGTCGCAGGCGGGGTGGTGGGCGGGCTGCTCTACTGGGTCACACCCTTCAAGCC
>JBBRFR010000195.1:0-7514 GCA_038241485.1 Burkholderiales bacterium | reverse complement strand
GGCGTAAACGGTGGCGTTGGGGAAGGCAATCTTCCCGTCTTGAATCAAACCGCCGATGTGGTCACCGTGCATGTGGGTGATGACCACCGCGTCGACCTGCTCGGGTTGGTAACCCGCGGCCTTGAGGTTGGCATGCAGCTGGTCGAACCCCGGGCCGAAAAGTTTGGCTGCGCCCACATCCACCAGCACCAGCTTGTTGCCGGTGTTGATGAGGTAGGCGTTGACCGAGGTGGGCACCACTTCGCCGTGGAACGAGCGCTTGAGCAGCGCGCTCACTTCAGCCGGTGTGGTGTTGGTGAGCAGCTTGTTGGGCTCCAGCGGCAAGATGCCGTCGAGCAAGGCGGTGACTTCAAAGTCACCCAGCATCATGCGGTAGTAGCCTGGCGCCTGGGTCTTGACCTGGGGGGCGGCAGCGTGGGCGGCAGCGGTGAGCAGCAAGCTGCCGGCTAACAGGGCGAAGGCACGGCGAAGCGTGTGAGCGAACATCATGAAGTGAGTCCCTTGTGTTGTGTGGGTGATAGAGGGCGCAGAGCTTAATGGCAGCCCTCGCCGTGCGCCGGCTCATTCGGTGCGGCCCCATTGCCGGCAGGGCCAAGCGACATCAGTTGCAAGAGCTGCTCGGCCACCGCCTGCGGGTTTGCGGCCTGCGTGAGTGCGCTCACCACCGCCACCGAGTTGACCCCACAGCCCAGCACCTGCGGCGCACGCGCGAGGCTGATGCCGCCGATGGCCACCACCGGGTAGGCCGGTTGATAGCGCGCGGCCCAGTCGCGCAGGCGGGCCAGGCCGAGCGGGCCGTAGCGCATGGCCTTCAGCGTGGTCGGGTAGACCGGCCCGAGCGCCACATACGACGGCCGCAGCGCGTGCGCGCGCGACATCTCCAACGGCGTGTGCGAGCTCAGGCCCAGGCGCAGGCCGGCGCCTTGCAGCGCAGCCGCATTGGCCGAGTCGATGTCTTCCTGGCCCAGGTGCACACCGTAGGCACCCAGCTCGATCGCGTCGCGCCAGTGGTCGTTGATGAAGAGCTGCGCACCCGGCACCGCCCCAGCGGCACGCACGGCCGCGCGCAGCTGAGCGCGCAACTCGGGCGTGCTCATGCGGCCTTGTTTGATGCGCAGCTGCAGCGTTCGCACCCCCCAGCTCAACGCCCGCTCGATCCAGTCGGCATCGGGCAGCACCGCATAAAAGCCCAGCGGGTGGGCGAGTGGCGCAAACGTGAGCGCGGCGGGCGGCAGCATGCCGTTCACCCGTGACCAGTGAAAGCGCGGCAGGTGCTCGCTGCTCATCGATGGCGCGGTGTGGGTGTTTGGCCGCCCCGGTCCGTGGGCCTTCGCTTGCGCGATGCCGGCGGCCACACGCAGCTTGGCTTCGCAGCTGGCTTCGAACACGTCCCAGCCCTGGGCCACCATGCCAGCCAGCGCCGACGAAAACACACAGCCGCTGCCATGCGCCGCAGCCGGCCAGCGCGGGCCGGCCAGCACCGCGCAGCGTTGGCCGTCAAACACCCAATCGGCGCTCAACGGCCCGCTGCCGTGCCCGCCTTTCAGCACCACGGCGCCGCGGCTGAGCGCGCGCAGCTCGGGCAGGCGTGAGCCCACCTGCGCTTCGTCCGTGCTTAGCAGCACGGCCGCTTCGGGCAGGTTGGGCGTGATCACATCGGCACGCTGCATCAAGGCCCACAAGGCGGTCAGCCAGCTGGCGCTGTTGGCGTTGTACGCACGCCGGCCGTTCGAGCCGCTGAGCACCGGGTCGACCACCACCGGGCAGCGGCGCGCCGCCACAAACTCGTTCACCTCGCGCGCCACTTCCACCGAGCCGAGCAGGCCCACCTTGATGGCCGCCGGCTCACCATCGCGCAACACGGCTTGCAGCGCGTCACGCACCAGCTGCGCATTCACCGGCGCCACCTGTTCCAGGCCCTGGCTGTTTTGCACGGTGAGGGCGGTCACCACGCTGCAGCCATCGAGCCCCATGGCGGCCCAGGTGGCCAGGTCGGCGGTGATGCCCGCGCCATGCACCGGGTCGTGGCCGGCAATCGTCAGCAGTTTGGTCAGCGGTTTTGACACGTGGTTGTCTCCCTCAGTGTGGGTGCCAGAACGGCATGCCCTGCGTGGGCGTCGAAGCGTGCGCGCTGTGTTGCGCCGGCATCGGTGTGGCCTCGAACGCCAGGCGGCCGGCACACACGGCTTGCGCAAACGCGTGGGCCATGCGCACCGGGTCGCGCGCTTGCGCCACCGCGGTGTTGAGCAGCACGCCGTCGAAGCCCATCTCCATCACCTGCGCGGCGTGCGAGGGCAGGCCCAGGCCGGCGTCGACGATCAACACCGCATCACTCAAACGCGCGCGCAGCGTGGCCAGCGCATGCGGGTTGAGCACACCGCGGCCGGTGCCGATGGGGGCGGCCCACGGCATGATGGCCGCGCAGCCGGCGTCGCGCAGTTTTTGCGCCACCACCAGGTCGTCGGTGGTGTAGGCGAACACGGCAAACCCTTCGCGCACCAGCGTGCGTGCAGCTTCGACGGTGCCAAAAGGGTCGGGCTGCAGGGTGTGGTCGTCGCCGACCACTTCGAGCTTGATCCAGGGTGTGTGAAAAATCTCGCGCGCCATCTGGGCCACGGTGATGGCCTCTTGTGCGCTGTGGCAGCCGGCGGTGTTGGGCAACACCCGGCAACCGGTGTCGCGCACACGCTGCCAGAAGCTGTTGCCGCCGCCGTGTTCGGGCTGCAGGCGTCGCAGGCCGACGGTGAGCACCTGCGTGGCGCTGGCGGTCACCGCCTCGCTCAGCACCTGCGGCGAGGGGTAGCGCGCCGTGCCGAGCAGCAGGCGGCTTTGCAGGGTGGCGCCGGCCACCGCCCAGGGTGTGGGGGTGAGCATGTTCATCCGCCAGTGACCGGTGTGATGACGTCGATGCGGTCGCCCTCGCGCACGGCTTGTTGCGGCCAGTGGTGGCGTGGCACAAAGACGTGGTTCAGCGCGCAGGCAAATGCAGCGCCCTGGTCGTAGCCGCGTTCGAGCAGCAAGGCCTGCAGGGTCGGCGCTTCGGTGAGCAAGGGCTCGCCATTGAATGAGAGTGTGTTCATGGGCACAAGGTGTGAACCAGGGAGTCGACCAGCGCCGGCGCGCACAGGTAGCCGTGCCGGTACAGGCCATTGAGTTGCCACACACCGGCGTGGTGGCGCAGCGTGGGCTGGTGATCGTTAAGCGCCGGGCGCAGGGCCGCGGCGGTGTGCAGCACCCGCGCCTCGGCAAAAACCGGGTGCAGGCTGTACAGCGCGCTGCCCAGCTCCAGCACCGAGCGCAGCGTGGCCGGGCCGCTGTCTTCGGACTCCAGCTCGGTGGCGCCCACGATGAAACACTGACCGGGACGCGGCACCACATAGAGCGGGTAACGCGGGTGCATCAAGCGCACCGGGCGCCGCAGGTTCACGCCCTCGCAATGCAGCGTGATGATTTCGCCGCGCACACCACGCAGGCCCGGCCAGTCGGCCCGTGCGCCCACACCGCGGGTGTCGATCAGCACCTCGGCGTCGCACAGGCCGTGTAGCGTTGTCACCTGCACACCTTCGTGCCAGTGCACACCCAGGCGGGTCAGCGCCACGGCCAATGCGGCGAGCAGCTCGTCGTTGGCGAGCTGGCCTTCGCCTTGAAGAAAAAGCCCGCGCTCGAAGCGCCCGGCCAGCAGCGGCTCCAGTGTCGCCAGCGCCGCGCCATCAACCGCCTGCAGCTGCGGCAAATGGGCCGGAGGCAGCTTGCAGCGCAGCAGCTGCTCGAAGTGCGCAAGGTGGCCGGCATCGGCCGCATGCGCCACCACCAGCGCGCCCTCGCGGCGGTAGAACACGGGGCAGCCACTGTCGGCGTGCAGCTCGTCGAGCCAGGCCGGCCACAGCGCCATCGCACGCTGCGCCAGCTGAAACACCGGCAGCTCGCACAAAGCCAGCTCGGCCAGCGGTGACAACATCGCCGCCGCCACGGCGCTGGCCGAGCGGGTGTCGTCGCGCGCCGCGGCGTCGAACAGGCTCACGCGCCAACCGGCGCGCGCCAGGCGCCAGGCCGTCAGGCGCCCGGCCAGGCCGGCGCCGGCGATGGCGGCATGCCGCGTCATGGGCGTGTGCTCAGAGGTACAGCTGGTTGCCGCCGGCGCGGAACTCCTGCGCCTTGTCATCCAGCGCCTGCCGTATTTCAATCACCGGCTTGGGCTGGCGCGCGGCGTACTCGCGCACCTCCTGCGTGATCTTCATCGAGCAAAACTTCGGGCCGCACATCGAGCAGAAGTGCGCCAGCTTGGCGTTCTCTTTGGGCAGCGTTTCGTCGTGGTACGCCATCGCGGTGTCGGGGTCGATGGCGAGGCGAAACTGGTCTTCCCAGCGAAACTCGAAACGCGCTTTCGAGACCGCGTTGTCCCACATCTGCGCACCCGGGAAGCCCTTGGCCAGGTCGGCCGCGTGCGCCGCAATCTTGTAGGCGATGAGGCCTTGTTTCACGTCGTCGCGGTTGGGCAGGCCCAGGTGTTCTTTCGGCGTCACGTAACAAAGCATCGCCGTGCCGTACCAGCCGATGTGGGCCGCGCCCATCGCCGACGAGATGTGGTCGTAGCCGGGCGAGATGTCGGTGATCAGCGGCCCCAGCGTGTAGAAGGGCGCTTCGAAGCAGGCGCTGAGCTGCTTGTCGACGTTTTCTTTCACCAGCTGCAGCGGCACGTGGCCGGGGCCTTCGATCATCACCTGCACGTCGTGCCGCCAGGCCACTTGGGTCAGCTCGCCCAGCGTGTGCAGCTCGGCGAACTGCGCGTCGTCGTTGGCGTCAGCGATCGAGCCGGGGCGCAGGCCGTCGCCGAGCGAGAAGCACACGTCGTAGGCTTTCATGATCTCGCAGATCTCTTCGAAGTGTTCGTAGAGAAAGCTCTCGCGGTGGTGGGCCAGGCACCACTTGGCCATGATCGCGCCACCACGCGAAACGATGCCGGTGAGCCGATTGGCCGTGAGCGGCACATGGGCCAAGCGCACACCGGCGTGGATGGTGAAGTAGTCGACCCCTTGTTCGGCCTGCTCGACCAGCGTGTCGCGAAAGAGCGGCCACGTGAGCGCCTCGGCCTTGCCGCCCACCTTCTCCAGCGCCTGGTAGATCGGCACCGTGCCGATGGGCACCGGCGAGTTGCGCACGATCCACTCGCGGGTGTCGTGGATGTTCTCGCCGGTCGACAAGTCCATCACCGTGTCGGCACCCCAGCGCATGGCCCACACCAGCTTGTCGACCTCTTCTTCGATTCCCGAGGTGACGGCCGAGTTGCCGATGTTGGCGTTGACCTTCACCGCGAAGTTGCGGCCAATCACCATCGGCTCGCTCTCGGGGTGCCTGAAGTTGCACGGGATGACCGCCCGCCCGCAAGCCACCTCGGCGCGCACAAACTCAGGCGTGATGTCTGGTGTGAGCCGCGCGCCAAACGCCTGGCCACGCTGCGGCACACGCTCTTGCGCCAGGCGCTCGCGCAGCTGAGCCTTGAGCAGGTTTTCGCGCAGCGCCACAAACTCCATCTCGGGCGTGATGATGTGGCGGCGCGCGAAGTGCATCTGCGACTGGTTGGTGCTGCTGGCACGCTCGGCGATCCAGCGCTCGCGCAGCGGCGGCAGGCCGCGTGCGAGGTCGATGTGGGCCTGCGGGTCGGTGTAAGGGCCTGAGCTGTCATACACGCGCAGCGGCGGGTTGGGCTCGTGCCGGCCATCGCCGATGAGCGTGTCGCTCAGGCCGATCTCACGAAAGGGCACACGCAGATCAGGGCGCGAGCCTTCGAGGTAAACCTTGCGAGAGCCCGGGAACGGGCTGCGCGTGATGCGCTGAGACAGCGCGGCGGTGTCGACAGATGCGGAGGTCTTGGCCATGGGTGCTCCAGAAAGGGGGTGCCTGCCTGGAGACCGCGCTTTCAAGCCCGTGAGGGGCGAGCGCCGAAGCCGAGTGCATTGTTTCCTACGCGGGGATGACCCCAATCAGGTTCAACGGGTTAGGTGCGGTGCACCCTCTCAGCCTCGGACTTCAAGTCCTCGGCACCCCGACAAGCGAGCGGATTCTAGAGCCCTTGTGTCGCTACACACCAGCTTTTGCAAACACCACCACCGACACCCCACGCGCCGGCGCGAGCGCATCGTCGTTCTGGTACGAGTGCGGCAAGTTGCCGGGGAAGGCCAGCACCTCGCCTTCGGCCAGGGTGTAGCGCTCGCCCGCCACCATCAGGGGCCTGCCTCCCGGCAATAGCGCACGGGGCGTGAGCTGCAGAACGGGTTTTTGGGGGTTGTTGATGGCCGTGCGAAACCGAATAATCCAACGTACTCAAAATTCGGAATCGTTGGAGACGCCCCGATGCGCACGCCCTCTGCCCTTGCCGCCGCTGCCCTGGCCTTGACCCTGTTGTTGACGGCCGAGGCTGCGCTGGCGGCGCCCTCCACCACGTTTGAGCCCACCCTGCAGGTGCAGGGCACGCCCCTGGTGCTGAACGGGGCGGGCACACGCTACAAGGCTTTCTTCAAGGTCTACGACATGGGCTTGTACACGCCCAAGAAGGTCAACACCTCCGAGGCCCTGCTGTCTCAGCAAGGCCCGAAGCGCCTGCAGTTCACCGCCTTGCGTGAGCTGCCGGGTACCGACCTGGGCCGTCTGTTCATCAAGGGCATGTCAGAGAACTCGCCGAGGGAGATGGTGCAAAAACACAGCATCTCCACCTCGCGCTTGATTGAGATCTTCTCCGGCAAGTCCAAGCTGGTTCCCGGTGACACCTTCGCCATGGAGTACCTGCCAAACATTGGCACGCAGTTCTACATCGTTGGCAAACCTCAGGGCGCCCCGGTCGGTGACGCCGAGTTCTTCAATATGGTGCTGAAGATCTGGGTCGGCAGCTCGCCGGCCGACAACCTGCTCAAAGACGCGCTGCTCGGCAACGAGCGCTAGCCTGACCGCGCTGACACCATGCCTCTGCTGCGCGGCTTGCTTGACCGCACTGTGCTTGTCGTCGGCGTGTTCGCCGGCGGCATGGTGCCCAGCTACCTGGCGCAATACCGCCAGCGGGTGGGCGGCGCGCTGGGCCAGGCGCTTAAAGACCTGGCGCCGTTTCAAGAGATTGCCAACCGCTTTCATGAAGGCAGCCTGGCCAAGCTCGTCCAGCACCACCTGGCCAGCACCGACCCGACCTTTCGCGCCGAGGGGGCGGCCATCCAGGCGATCGCCGATTCGGTAGCTTCTCTGCAGGGCACGCTGGCCGCGTTGAACGCCAATGTGTTCCACCAGGCGTGGTACCTGCTGAGCCACGCCGACGTCGAGATGGCCCGAAGCACCTGGGCGGCCTTCCGGCCCAGTTTCGGGCTCAGCGCCGACAGCCTGCTGATGGCGGCGGCTTTCGGGCTCGGCGTGTGGCTCACTTTCCTCGCCGTCTGGTGGACGATCGCCGCCGTGCTCGCACGGCGCACGGGCGGCCCAATGCCGCGCCGCTACCCGCGCTGACGCAAGCCCACCCGAGTGGCGCCGTCCAC
>JBBRFR010000194.1:0-7523 GCA_038241485.1 Burkholderiales bacterium | reverse complement strand
ACACGCGGCCACGGGCGATGACGAGAAGCCGGTCGCAGATCTCGAACAGCTCGTCGAGCTCTTCGCTCACCACCAGCACGGCGCAGCCCGCGTCGCGCAGCTTGAGCAGCTCGCCTCGAATTTGCGCCGCTGCGCCCACGTCCACACCCCAGGTGGGTTGCGACACGATCAGCAGCTTTGGGTTGGCATCGATCTCTCGGCCGACCAAAAACTTCTGCAGGTTGCCGCCTGAGAGGCTCTTGGCTGCCGCGTCGGCCCCACCGGCTTTCACGTTGAAACGGGCGATGAGGTGGCGCGCCAGATCGCCCACTTGCCGGGTGTGCAGCCAGCCACCTCGGCCCACGGCTTCGGTGCGGGTGAGCAGGGTGTTCTGGGCGAGCGACAGCGTGGGCACGGCGCCGCGCCCCAGCCGCTCTTCCGGCACGAAGTGCAGCCCAGCTACACGCCGTGTTTGGGGCGCCTTGTTGCCGATGGGCTTGCCAAACAGCTGGATGGTGCTTGGCGCGGCGCGGGTGTCTTCGCCCGAGAGTGCAGCCATCAGCTCCTGCTGGCCGTTGCCCGACACACCGGCGATGCCGACGATCTCGCCGGCGCGCACCTCCAGGCCGATGCCTTGCAGGTTCATGCCGAACTGGTCGAGTTGGGGCAGGCTCAGCTCGCGCACCGCCAACACCACCTCGCCGGGTGTGCGGGGCTCGTGTTTCAGCTCGGGCGGCTCGGCGCCGATCATCAGCTTGGACAAGCTGGCATTGGTCTCTCGCGTGGGGTCGACCTCGCCGGTGACCTTGCCGCCGCGCAGCACGGTGCAGTGGTGGCACAGCGCACGAATCTCGTCGAGCTTGTGGCTGATGTAGAGGATGCTGCAGCCCTCGCTTGCCAGCTGGCGCAATGTGATGAAGAGTGTTTCGACCGCCTGCGGCGTGAGCACCGAGGTGTGTTCGTCGAGGATCAAGAGCTTGGGCGAGGTCATCAGCGCGCGCACGATCTCGACCCGCTGGCGTTCGCCGACCGAGAGCGTGTGCACCGGTCGCAACGGCTCCACGTCGAGGCCGTAAACCTTGGACACCTCGGTGATGCGCGCCGTCACCTCCGCCAGCGTCATGTGCTTGCCCAGGCCCAGCCACACGTTCTCAGCTGCGGTGAGCGTGTCGAACAGGCTGAAGTGCTGGAACACCATGCTGATGCCCAGCGCGCGCGCCTCGGCCGGGTTGCGCACCTGCACCACCTCGCCGTTCCAGCGGATCTCGCCAACGTCCGGCCGCACGGCGCCGTAGATCATCTTCATCAGCGTGGACTTGCCCGCGCCGTTTTCGCCCAGCACGGCGTGTATCTCGCCGGGCTTCACGCGCAGGCTCACCTGGTCGTTGGCCTTGACGGCGGGGTAGGTCTTGCTGAGGCGGATGAGTTCGAGGCGGAGCATGTTCAGCTCAAGAGGTCGTAAAGCGCGCGGGCCACCACCTTGGTCGCGCGTCGCAGGTCGTCCAGCACGATGTGTTCGTCGGCCCGCTTCGCGTTGGACTCCAGCACGGTGCGCGGCCCGGCGCCATAGATCACAGCCGGGATGCCCTGCTCGCAGTACAGCCGCACATCGGTATAGAGCGGGCTGCCCGAGGTCGGAATGGGTTCTCCGAACACCGCTTGGCCGTGTTTCTGCAAGGCGTCGACCAAGGGCTTGTTGCCCGGCAGCGGCTGCAATGCGCGCGCCAAGAGCAGGCGTTTGATGTCGACCGTGATGCCCGGCTGCTGTGCGGCGGCCTCGGCGATCACGTGGCGGATGTTGGCCTCCACGGCCACCGGGTCTTCTTCGGGGATCATGCGGCGGTCCAGCCGCAGCAACACCTTGCCCGGCACCACGTTGGTGTGGGTGCCCCCCTCGATGCGGCCGACGTTGAGATACGGGTGGGTGATGCCCTCGACCTTCGAGGTGACCTGCTGGTACAGCGCGTTTTGGTGGTACAGCGCGTTGAGGATGTGCACCGCGCCTTGCAGCGCATCGACACCTGTGGTCGCGATGGCGGCGTGGGCCATCTTGCCCTGCACGGTCACCTCCATCTGCAGGCAGCCGTTGTGGGCGGTCACCACCTGGTAGCTGAAGCCGGCGGCGATCAGGTAATCGGGTTTTGTGAGGCCCCTCTTGAGCAACCAGCCGGGGCCGAGCTCGCCGCCGAATTCTTCGTCGTAGGTGAAGTGCAGCTCCACGCCGCCTTGGAGGGGAGCGCCCAGCGATTCAAGTGCGCGCAAGGCAAAGGTGTAGGTGGCGAAGTCGCTCTTGCTCACCGCGGAGGCGCGGCCGTAGAGCTTGCCGTCTTGCACCTCTGCGTTGTAGGGGCCGTGCACCCAGCCTTCACCGGGCGGCACCACGTCACCGTGGGCGTTGAGGGCGATCGACTTGCCTTCGCCATAGTGGCGGCGAACGATCAGGTTGGTGAGGGACTGCAGGCCATAGGCACGCACCTCGTCGGCCGGCACGGCGTGCTTCTCAACTGTGAAGCCGAAGCCCGACAACAGCTCGGCCGTGCGCTCGGCATGCGGCGCGTTGTTGCCCGGCGGCGTGTCGGTGGGCACCTGCACCAGGGCTTGCAGGTACTTCACTTCTTCGTCGAAGTGGGTGTCGACCCACGCGTCGATCTGGTTGTATGCGTTCACGGCTCAGCTCTCCGCCAGCTGTTCAAGCAGCGACATGAACGCCTCCACGCACAACTGCGCATCGTCGTTGGTTGTGGTCTCCAGCGGGTTGTGGCTGATGCCCGAGTTGCCGCCGCGCACGAAGAGCATGGCTTGCGGCATCACCTCGTCCAACTTCATCGCGTCGTGGCCGGCGCCGCTGGGCATGCGGTAGACCGGCAGGCCGACCGATTCGACCGCGCGCTCCCAGCGGGCCTGCCATTCGGGGGCGCTGGGGGCAGCCGCCGCGCGCATGGTTTCTTCGAGCGTGCAGTGCAGGCCGCGCCGGTCGGTGATGCGTTTCAGCTCGGAGAGCACGTCGTGCGCCATCGCATCGCGCACTTCGTTGGTGGTGGCGCGAATGTCGAGGCTGAATTCGCAGCGCCCTGGCACCACGTTGATCGAGCCGCTGGGCACATTGAGCATGCCCACCGTGCCCACCAGGTGCGGCACCTGCGCAGCGCGCTTTTCCACATAAAGAAGCAGCTCGGCCACACCGGCGGCGGCGTCGCGCCGGCGGTCCATCGGCGTGGTGCCGGCGTGGCAAGACACGCCGACCATCTCGCCCAGGTAGCGCACGCTGCCATTGATGGAGGTGACCACGCCCAGCGGCAGGTCGATCTCGTTCAACACCGGGCCTTGTTCGATGTGCACCTCGATGAAGCCCATGTACTGCGTTGGGTCGCGCTTCAGCGTGTCGATCTGCGACGGGTCGCGGCCGGCCGCGAACATGGCTTCGCGCATGGTGATGCCGTCGGCGTCTTTTTGATTCAGCCAGCTGTAGTCGAAGCGACCGATCACCGCGCCCGAACCGAGGAAGGTGGCTTTGTAGCGCTGGCCTTCTTCTTCGGCGAAGGCGATCACCTCCAGGCCGAACGGCAGGCGCTTGGCCTGGAGGTGCAATTCGCGCACGCACACCATGGGCACGAAGATGCCCAGCCGGCCGTCGTACTTGCCGCCATTGCGCACGGTGTCGAAGTGGCTGCCGGTGAGCAGGCGCGGGGCCTGTTGATGGGTGCCGTGATAGACCCCGACCACGTTGCCCACCGCATCGACGTTCACCTCGTCGAAGCCGCAGTCGTGCATCCAGCGCAGCAGCTGCACCTGGCAGGCTTGGTGCGCCGGGGTGAGGTAGGTGACGGTGAGCGCGTCGGCCACGTCACTGTGCTGCGCCAGCAGCTCGGCGCAGTCCCAGACCTGGTTGCCCCACACGGGCTCCACGCCAAACTTGTCGTTGAGGCGGATCTCGGCAATGCGGTGGATGTGGCGCAGGCACTCGGCGCGTTCGAAGTCGGCGTGGTTTTCGAGCCGGCGTGCCAAGGCGCCGATGATTTCCTGGCGCGTGAGGCCGGTGCCGCGCGGGCCACGCACCGCCACGACGAACGGCCAGCCAAACTTGGCCTGGTACTCGGCGTTGAGCCGCTGCAGGGCGGCCAGCTCTTCAGGCGAGCAGGCCTGGAGGCCGGCGGTGGCTTGTTCGTGGGTCGATTCGGCGGTGAGCTGCCCCAGCTCGGCCAGCTTGCCGGCGAGCTGTGGGTGGGCGCGGATCAGCGCAAGCTGCCCGGCTCGCTCAGCGTCTCTCACCACCTGGGCCATGGCGTGTTTCAGGTGAGCCGGGCTCTTGAACGGACGCTGTGCGATTGCCGCCTCGGCGATCCACGGCGAGTGCTCGTACACGCCGTCGAGCATCTGCGCCGCTTCGGTCAGCGTTGCTCGGTTCAGTGAATCAAGAGTCAGGTTCATGCGGGCGCCGCAAAGTGTTGCTTCCAGTGCCGCGCAATATCGATGCGCCGGCACACCCACACCTTGTTGTGGGAAAGCACGTGGTCGAGAAAGCGCTGCAACGAGGCAATGCGCCCCGGCTTGCCCAACAGCCGGCAGTGCATGCCAATGCTCATCATCTTCGGAGCCGTGTCGCCCTCGGCATACAGCGCGTCGAAGCTGTCGCGCAGATAGGTGAAAAAGTGCTCGCCGGTGTTGAACCCCTGGGTCTGCACGAAACGCATGTCGTTGGTGTCGAGCGAGTAGGGCACCACCAGGTGCTGCACCACCGCGCCATCGCTCTTGGTCACCGGCGCCCAGAAGGGCAGGTCGTCGCCGTAGTAGTCGCTGTCATATTCGTAGCCGCCATGGTCGACCAGCAGGCGGCGGGTGTTGGGGCTGTCGCGGCCGGTGTACCAACCGAGCGGCCAGGCGCCGCCGGTCATGTCTTTCAGCACATGGGTGGCGAGCTCAAGGTGGCGGCGCTCGGTGGCTTCGGGCAGGTTTTGGTAGTGAATCCAGCGCAGGCCGTGGTTGGCGATCTCGTAGTCGTTTGCCATGAAGCAGGCCAGCAGCTCGGGGTAACGCTGCAAGGCCATGCCCACGCCAAACACGGTGAGAGGCAACTGGCGTTTTTCGAACTCGCGCAGGATGCGCCACACACCGACACGAGAGCCGTATTCGTACATTGACTCCATGGTCATGTGGCGGCTCTCGTAGGCCTGGGCGCTGATCAGCTCGGAGAGAAAGGTCTCAGACGTCGGGTCGCCGTGCAGCGGGTTGTTCTCGCCGCCTTCTTCGTAGTTCAAGACGAACTGCACGGCGATCTTGGCGCCACCCGGCCATTGGGCGTGCGGCGGGTTGCGGCCGTAGCCGATGAGGTCTCGCGGGTAGATGTCAGCCCCCCGCTCGACGGGTACATCAAGCGGCCCCCCGTGGGCGCGCGGGCCGGCTTGGGAGCGGCCCGGCGCTCGGCCCGCGGGTTCGTTGCTGTTTGTCATGTGTCAGTCCTCTGGCCGCAGCACCGATTCGAGATCAGGCACCCGCGGGTTGAGCCGCAGGTTGCGCTCGACGTTGTGCAAATGGCTTTCCATCAACTTGACGGCGGCCCGCGCGTCACGCTTTTCCAGCGCGTCGACGATGGCCACGTGTTCGGCGAACGAATGTTCGGCCGAATGAGCCGACTGGTACATCAGTGAAATGAGCGAGCTGCGTGAGACCAGCTCTCGCAAGATGTCGGCCAGGGCTTGGTTGCCCAGCATGCGGGCAAGCACCACGTGAAAGTCAGCCAGCAGCTGGGTGCGGCCCGACACGTCGGTGCGTTGCACGGCAGCTTGCTCGTCTCGCAGATGGGCGCGCAAGTCTGCAATCTGGGCGGGCGTGAGCTGGTTGGCGGCGCGTTTGATCATGGCCGTCTCGAGCATGTGGCGCACCTCGAACACCTGGCGGGCCTCTTCGACGCTGGGCTGGGCGACCCGCGCGCCGCGCGCTTGCTCCAGCGTGACCAGCTTGTCGCGGCTCAACTGGTGCAGCGCCTGCCGCACGATGGTGCGTGACACCTTGAAGATGTCGGCGATCTTCTGCTCGGCCAGCTTGGTGCCGGGCATCAACCGCCGCTCGACGATGGCGGCGGTGATCGACTCGGCAATGCGGCGGGTGGTGGTTTGCAGCTGGGCGTCGTCGGCTGGCGCAGCGGCTGCGCGCGGAACTTGCTTCTTGCCTGCTTTGGCGCCGGCGCGGGCGGTGCGACTCACGGGGCGAATGGCGTGCAGGGGAGTGGCGCGGGGCATGTCGAATCGGCTTTTCTATGTTCGGCAAACTGTATACACTTTTGCGAATCTTGTAACTCATTTTGCAACCCCATTTTTGAAAGCAGGGTCACCATGGGCCAACTCACGACGCACGTGCTCGACACGATGAATGGCTGCCCGGCGGCCGGCATGCTGGTTGCGCTCTACCGGGTCGATGCGGGTCAGCCTACGCTCATCAAGCAGCTGGCGCTCAACCACGATGGCCGCGCCGGCGCCCCCTTGCTTGACGACAGCAACTTCAAGACGGGCACCTATCGTTTGTTGTTCGAGGTGGCTGACTACTTCCGCGGGCGCGGCGTGGCCTTGCCCGAGCCACCGTTTGTCGACGCCGTGCCGATCGACTTCGGTCTGTCGAACCCGCTGGCGCACTACCACGTGCCCTTGCTCGCCAGCCCCTGGGCCTACTCCACCTACCGCGGCAGCTGAACTGTATACACAGAAACTTGCCGATGGACGCTTACCTGCTCGACTGGTTGAACTTGCTGCTGCGCTGGGCCCATGTGATCACCGGCATCGCCTGGATCGGTGCTTCTTTTTACTTCGTGGCGCTCGACAACGGTCTCACCCCGCCGCAAGACGCCAAGGAGCGTGACAAGGGCATCGGTGGCGAGATGTGGGCCGTGCACGGCGGGGGCTTCTACCACCAGCAAAAATACCTGGTGTCACCGGCCCAGCTGCCCGAGAAGCTGCACTGGTCGATGTGGGAGAGCTACTCCACCTGGCTCACCGGCTTTGCCTTGTTCACGGTGCTCTACCTGGCCAACGCCAGCACCTTCTTGATCGACAAGAACGTGTTCGACTGGTCGCCGGCAGCGGCGATCGCCACGTCGCTCGGCTTCTTCGTGGCCTTCTGGGCAATCTACGACGGCATCTGCCGCTTGTTCGGGCAACGCAAACACGGCGATGTGATCGTCGGCTTGCTGGTGTTCGGGTTGATCGTGTTCGCGTCATGGTTGTCGTGCCACTTGTTCGCCGGCCGTGCAGCCTTCTTGCTGGTGGGCGCGATGATCGCCACCACCATGAGCGGCAATGTGTTGATGGTCATCATCCCCGGCCAGCGCAAGGTGGTCGCGGCCTTGCGGGCCGGGCTGCCGGTCGATCCGATGCACGGCAAGCGTGGCAAGCAGCGCAGCGTGCACAACACGTATTTCACGCTGCCGGTGATCCTCACCATGCTCAGCAACCACTACGGCTTTCTCTACAGCGGGCCTTACAACGGGGCGGTGCTGGTGGTGATGATGTTGTCGGGTGCGCTGATCCGGCAGTCGTTCGTGTTGCGGCACAAGG
>JBBRFR010000193.1:0-7526 GCA_038241485.1 Burkholderiales bacterium | reverse complement strand
CTCAAGGCCTGTGGCAGATCCTCGGCGACCCGGCGCACAAGCGCAGCAGCCCCTTGCTCTACCAGGTGGAGGAGGTGCTGGCCTGCTGGAAGCAGATCACCGCGCCGGTGCTGTGGGTGGAAGGCGACCAGACCGACGTGGGCAAGTGGTGGGGCGAGCGCTACACCAAGGCCGAGTTTCACGAACGCCTGAAGGTGGTGGCACACCACGAGACGCACACCCTCTCGCCGGCTGGGCACATGCTGCACCACGACCAGCCCGAGGCGCTGGCGCGGCGGCTGGAAGCGTTTCTGGCGGCTTGACGCGTGACTTTCCTCGGCCAAGCTCCGTTCTCGCCTTGAACCTGCATTCCCGCTCGCGATGAGCCTGCATTCCCGTTCGCCCTGAGCCTGTCGAAGGGTGCGCCGTGCACCACGCAGGCTTCGACAGGCTCAGCCCGAACGGAGGAGGGGCAGCGCTGAGGTAGGCGGATGAGGCGCCCCGCCATGCGAAAATCGCGGGCTTCAAAGAATGGAACCTCATCATGGACGTCGAACACATCAATGCCATTGGCAACTCCCTGGCCGACCTGACGAAGCGCACGGTCGACCTCCGGGGGTATCTTTGACTACGATCGCAAAGCTCTAAGACTCAACGAAGTCAACGCCGCGCTCGAGAACCCCAAGGTCTGGGACGAGCCCAAACGCGCGCAGGAGCTGGGGCGCGAGAAGCGCACGTTAGAGACCGTGGTCGAAACCATCAACCACCTCACGAGCAACCTGGCCGACAACAGCGAGCTGTACGACATGGCCAAGGAAGAAGGCGACTTCGATTCGCTGCTGGCCATCGAGGCTGAAGCCGACAAGCTCGACGCCACCGTCAAAGACCTCGAGTTCCGCCGCATGTTCAACAACCCGGCCGACCCGCTCAACTGCTTTGTGGACATTCAGGCCGGCGCCGGTGGCACCGAAGCCTGCGATTGGGCCAGCATGCTGCTGCGCCAGTACCTCAAGTACGCCGAACGCAAGGGTTTCAAGGCCACACTCGAAGACGAAACCGCAGGCGACATCGCAGGCATCAAGAGCGCCACCATCAAGGTGGAAGGCGATTACGCTTTCGGCCTGCTGCGCACCGAAACCGGCGTGCACCGCCTGGTGCGCAAGAGCCCGTTCGATTCAGCGGGTGGCCGCCACACGAGTTTTGCCAGCCTCTTTGTCTACCCCGAGGTCGACGACTCGATCGAGATCGACATCAACCCGTCGGACGTGCGCACCGACACCTTCCGCGCCAGCGGCGCCGGTGGCCAGCACATCAACAAGACCGACTCGGCGGTGCGGCTCACGCACATCCCGACCGGCATCGTGGTGCAGTGCCAAGACGGCCGCAGCCAGCACAGCAACCGCGACGTGGCCTGGAAGCGCCTGCGCTCGCGCCTGTATGACCACGAGATGCGCAAACGCATGGAAGAGCAGCAAAAGCTCGAAGACACCAAGACCGATGTGGGCTGGGGCCACCAGATCCGCTCTTACGTTTTGGATCAGAGCCGCATCAAAGACTTGCGTACCAACGTCGAAATGTCGAACACCCAAAAGGTGCTCGATGGGGATCTCGACGTGTTCATCGAAGCCAGCCTCAAGCAAGGCGTGTAGATTCGCGACGCCACGATCTTCTCCGTTCGGGCTGAGCCTGTCGAAGCCAGCACGGTGCACTGCGCACCCTCCCTTCCACAGGCTCAGGGCGATCGGGAATACGGGCTCAGGGCGAACGGAGTCAAGCGACAAACAAGAGGAGACCACTGAATGCGTGAAGGCACTGCCACCCTGATCCGCCGCGAGGACTACACCGCGCCGGCGTTCTGGATCAAGACCGTCGACCTGACCTTCGACCTCGACCCCATCAAGACGATGGTGATCAACCGCATGCAGGTCGAGCGCAACACCGGCGTGCCGGCGCAGCCGCTCAAGCTGCACGGTGAAGACATCACGCTCACGCGCGTGCTGGTCAACAACGAGTCGGTGTCGTTTCGCCACGAAGGCGGCATGCTGGTGATCGACAGCCTGCAAGACGTGCCGCCCGGCCCGTTCACGCTGGAGATTCGCAACACCTGCTCGCCCGAGAAGAACACCCAACTGTCGGGCCTCTACACCTCGGGTGGCGGGTTTTTCACGCAGTGCGAAGCCGAAGGCTTTCGCCGCATCACCTACTTCCTGGACCGGCCCGATGTGATGGCGGTCTACACCGTGACGCTGCGCGCCGCCAAGACGCAGTACCCGGTGCTCTTGTCCAACGGCAACCTCATCGACCAGGGCGAGATGATGGCCGGCGTGTACGGCCCGCGCCACTACGCCAAGTGGCACGACCCCTTCCCCAAGCCGAGCTACCTCTTCGCGCTGGTGGCGGCCGATCTGGTGGCGCGTGAGCAGCATGTGCGCACCCGCGCGGGCAAAGACCATTTGCTGCAGGTTTACGTGCGCCGCGGTGACCTGGAGAAGACCGAACACGCGATGAACTCGCTGATTGCGAGCGTGGTGTGGGACGAAGCGCGCTTCAAGCTGCCGCTCGACCTGGAGCGTTTCATGATCGTCGCCGTGGGCGACTTCAACATGGGCGCGATGGAAAACAAGGGCCTGAACATCTTCAACACGAAGTACGTTCTGGCCAACCCGGCCACCGCCACCGACACCGACTACGCTGGCATCGAGAGCGTGGTCGGCCACGAGTACTTTCACAACTGGACGGGCAACCGCATCACCTGCCGCGACTGGTTTCAGCTGAGCCTGAAAGAAGGCCTCACGGTCTTCCGCGACCAGGAGTTCAGCATGGACATGGCGGGCACCGCCACCGCCCGCGCCGTCAAGCGCATCGAAGACGTGCGCACGCTGCGCCAGGTGCAGTTCCCTGAAGACGCCGGCAGCATGGCCCACCCGGTGCGGCCCGACAGCTACGTGGAGATCAACAACTTCTACACCGCCACCGTCTACGAAAAGGGCGCTGAAGTGGTGCGCATGATGCAGACCTTGGTGAGCAACCCATCCGATCCCTTGGGGCGCGAAGGTTTTGCGCGCGGCATGACGCTCTACTTCAGCCGCTTCGACGGCCAGGCCGTGACCTGCGACGACTTTGCGCAAGCCATTGCCGACGCCAACCCTGACAGCGCGCTCGCCCGGCTGCTGCCGCAGTTCAAGCGCTGGTATGCCCAAGCCGGCACGCCGCGCGTGAGCGCACGCGGCCGCTACGACGCGCCCAGCCGCACCTACACGCTGGGCATCGAACAAACCGCCCTGCCCTCACCCGGCCAGCCGGCCAAGCAGGCGTATGTGATCCCGCTGGCCATGGGCCTGGTGGGGCGCGACGGCCAGGCGCTGCCGTTGCAACTCGAAGGCGAAGCACAATCTGTGGGCACCGAGCGTGTGCTGGTGCTCAATGAAGCGCGCAGCTTCTTCACCTTCGTCAACGTCGACATTGAGCCCGTGCCCTCGCTGCTGCGCGGCTTCTCGGCGCCGGTGGTGCTGGCCGATCACCTGGCCGACGCCGACCTGCTGACCCTGCTTCAGCACGACCCCGACCCCTTCAACCGCTGGGAAGCTGGCCAGCGCCTGGCCTTGAGCCGCCTGCTCGCGGGCGTGAAAGACGGCGGCCCGGTGCAGCTCGATAGCGCCTTCATAGAGGCCATGCGTGGTGTGTTGCGCCACCCCGGGCTCGGCGCTGCCTTCAAGGAGCTCGCGCTCACGCTGCCGAGCGAGATTTACGTGGCCGAGCAACTCGACTCGGTCGACCCGCAGCGCATTCACGAGGTGCGCGAGTCGATGCTGATGCAGCTCGCGCTTGCCTTGCGCGATGACTGGGCCTGGGCCTTCGAATCGAACCAGGTCAAGGGCGGTTACTCCCCCGACCCGGTGTCGTCGGGCCGGCGTGCGCTGGCCAACCTGGCACTCGCCATGTTGTGCCGCGATTCGATCGCACGCCACGACGTGGTGTGGCCGGGCCGCGCCTACGAGCGTTTCAAGGAGGCCGGCAACATGACCGACCGCCTCGGCGCGCTGGTGGCCCTGACCCACTCTCATGCCGAGCTGGCCGAGCTGGCGCTGCAGCGCTTTCTCACGCTGTTCAAGCATGAGGCGCTGGTGGTCGACAAGTGGTTCACGCTGCAAGCCACCACGCCCGAAAAAGACGGCAAGGTGTTCGCGCGGGCCAAGCACCTGCTCAAGCACCCCGACTTCTCTCTCAAGAACCCCAACCGCGCACGCAGCCTGGTCGCCGCGCTGTGCATGGGCAACCCGGCCGCGTTCCACCGCAGCGATGCTGCGGGCTACGTGTTCTGGGCCGATCGCATCATTGAGCTCGACAGCATCAACCCGCAGCTCGCCGCCCGCCTGGCGCGCGTGATGGACCGCTGGAACCACCTGGCTGAACCCTATCGTTCTGCGGCCTGCGAGGCGCTCAAGCGTGTCGCGGCCAAAGCCGATCTGTCGAACGACGTGGCCGAGATCATTCAACGCGCGCTGCAACAAGAATCAGCATGAAAGAAGTGACATGAGCAAACGAATCAGCCTCACCCAGTACCTGGTCGAACAACAGCGCCAGCATGGCCACATCCCGGCCCAGCTGCGTCTCTTGATCGAAGTGGTGGCACGCGCTTGCAAACGCATCAGCATCAGCGTCAACAAGGGCGCCCTGGGTGACGTGCTCGGCAGCGCCGGCAGCGAAAACGTGCAGGGCGAGGTGCAGAAGAAGCTCGACATCATCGCCAACGAGGTGCTGATCGAAGCCAACGAATGGGGCGGCGCGCTGGCCGCGATGGCCAGCGAAGAAATGGAAGGCATCTACGTGGTGCCCAACCGCTACCCGCAAGGCGAGTACCTGCTGCTGTTCGACCCGCTCGATGGCTCGTCGAACATCGACGTCAACGTGAGCATCGGCACCATCTTCTCGGTGCTGAAAAAGCCCGATGGGCACGAAGGTGTGAGCGAGAGCGATTTCTTGCAAGCCGGCAATCAGCAGGTGGCGGCCGGCTACTGCGTCTACGGCCCGCAGACCACGCTGGTGCTCACCGTGGGTGACGGTGTGACCATGTTCACGCTGGACCGCGAGCAAGGCTCGTGGGTGCTCACGCAAGACGGCGTGCAGATCCCCGAAGACACCAAAGAGTTCGCCATCAACATGAGCAACATGCGCCACTGGGCGCCGCCCATGAAGCGCTACATCGACGAGTGCCTGGCCGGCAAGGCGGGGCCGCGCGGCAAAGACTTCAACATGCGCTGGATCGCCAGCATGGTGGCCGACGTGCACCGCATCTTGACGCGCGGCGGTGTCTTCATGTACCCCTGGGATCAGCGCGAGCCCGACAAGGCCGGCAAGCTGCGCCTGATGTACGAGGCCAACCCGATGTCGTTCCTGGTCGAGCAAGCCGGTGGTGCCGCCACCAACACGCAGCAACGCATGCTCGACGTGACGCCCGACAAATTGCACCAGCGTGTCAGCGTGGTGCTGGGCTCGAAAAACGAAGTCGAGCGTGTGACCGCCTACCACCAGGCCCAAGCCTGAGAGCCTGAGATGGGCAGCGTCTACCTCGTCCGCCACGGCCAGGCCTCGTTCGGCGCCGACAACTACGACCAGCTGAGCGAGTTGGGCCACCGCCAGTGTGTGAAGCTGGGTGAGTACTTCCGCCACAAGGGCTTGCGCTTTGACGCCGCCCTGGTGGGCACGCTGCAGCGGCAAGTCGAGTCGCTGGCCGGCATTGCACAAGGCATGCAATGGCAGCCCGAGCCGCTCTCTTGGCCCGGCCTGAACGAGTACGACAGCAAGGCCGTGCTGACCGCCGTGCACCCCGAGCCGTTGCCCAAGCCCAGCTCGCCTGAACTGGTGCGCCACCACTTCCGCCTGCTGCGCGAGGGCCTGACGCAGTGGATGGCCGGCAGCGTGCAGCCCGAGGGCATGCCCAGCTATGCCGATTGGCTGGCTGGCATCACTGGCGCGCTCGACCATGTGCGCGCAAACCACCACACGCAAAACGTGCTCATCGTCTCCAGTGGGGGGCCCATCTCCACTGCGGTGGGCCAGGTGCTGGGCATGTCGGCCGAAGCGACCATCGAGCTCAACCTGCGCATTCGCAACAGCTCGGTGACCGAGTTCGCCTTCACGCCCAAACGGCACATGCTCGTCACGTACAACACGCTGCCCCACCTGGATCACCCCGATCAGGCTTCGTGGGTCACCTACGCCTAGCGACAAACCCACAGGCCCGGTAAGCTTGGCGTCAGGTCAAACTTTTGCGCAATCGAGATGCCATCCGTCTACAGAAAAACAGCCAAGGGCCACTCCGAGATCGAAACCCGCGCGAACCGGCTCGTTCCCAGGCTGCGCACCTCGCTGATCTTGGTGGACGGCAAGCGCACTGACGACGAGCTGGGCCCGATGATCACGGGCGACGCCGAGCAGGTGCTGGCCACCTTGCTGGCCGAGGGCTACATCGAGGTCATCTCCATCACCCCGTCACGGGCCGCCGCGCCGGCACCGGCCACACCGACCGCCAGCGACGGCGCGCCGGCACGCAAGATCGAAGACACCCGCCGCGCGGCGGTGCGTTTCCTGAACGACCACCTGGGGCCTTCGGCCGAATCGCTGGCGCTGAAGATCGAACGTGCGCAAAGCTGGGGCGAATTAAAGCCTCACCTAGAGATGGCCGAGCACTTCTTGCGCGCAGGGCGTGGGCCCGCTGTCGGCCAGGAGTTCGCCGACAAATTCCTGGAGCAGCCGGCCCCCTGAGCGCGGCTCAGCATGCCAATATCCACCGCGGGTGACGACCCCCACCCGGGCCATCAGCGCCGGTAGTCGAGCTCCAGGCGTTGCTGCAAGCGCCGCCCCACGCGCAGCGACTCTTTCAGCATGCGCCGGTCCATGTCGTTGAGCGTGGCAATGTCGATCAGGTTGGCGTTGCCCGGCAGCCCGGGGTCACGGATCAGCTGGGTGCGCAAGCGCAGCGTCTGCACAAACTCGAAGGCGCTGACCCACGACTCGCGCTCCGCCGCGGGCACCTGGAGCGCCGCGCCCGCAGTCAGCAGCCGCTCGCGCGTGTTGGTGGCGGTGCCGCCGGTGGCCAGGGTGAACAAGCGGCCAGCGTCGACGAAGATCATGGAGCCGTGGAACTTCAGGTCGAACATCGGCCGCCCCGCCACCTTGTCGGCTTCGATGCGGCCCAGCCAATCGAGCGGCGCCGGGTTGTTGAGTGCGTTGTCGGCCATCTGCTTCAAGAAGCGCGGCAAGCGCGCTGCCTCTTGCCCGATCAGCGTGCGCAGGGGTTGCACCAGCGCCTCGCGCCCGAGCAGCGGGCGGAAGTCGAAGTAGATGCAGGCGTTGAGCAGGTCGCCCGGCGCGCCGTGTTGCATCCAATGGGCAAAGCGCTCGCACCATTCGGCACTGGTCATGCAGCACGCGGGCTCGCCGGCCATCACGCTGCCCTTGCACAGCGGGTAGCCGCACAGGGCCAGCGCCTCGTTGACACGCCGCCCGAAGGCCAGCCATGTCGGGCGGTCACGCTCGGGTTGGTC
>JBBRFR010000192.1:0-7564 GCA_038241485.1 Burkholderiales bacterium | reverse complement strand
TGCACCAACAATGGAATGTTGCGAAACAGCTCCGTCCACGCCTCACCGACAAACATAAGCCACTTATTGGGCACGGTGCGCAAAATGCCCATCAGCGAACCGATGAGCACGGCGACCACGAGCGCGAGCACAGACACCGAGAGCGTCCAGCCCCAGGCCGACAACAGCCATTCCAGGTAAGTGCGCCCGCCTCCATCGTCGCGCAGGAAAACCTGCCAGTCCCATGATTGCCCCACAGCCCGCTCCTGATGTGGTGGTGTCAGGGCTGCCGCGCCCCAAACAAAAACGCGGCGCCGATGACCCGACGCCGCGCTCATGCAATGTAAGCAAGCCCTACGCCACGCGGCGCTAGGGCTTACCTCAAGGCCCGCTGCTTACTTCTTGGCCGCGTAGTCTTCCATCGGCTTGTCGTTGGGGTTGGCCCAGGCGGCCTTGGTGGCGTCGCTCACCGGCAGGCCGACCTTGGCGCCTGCGGGCGGAATGGGTTGCAGGAACCACTTGTCATAGGTCTTGGCCATGTCGCCCGATTTGATCTGCGCCTTGATGCTGTCGTCGACCGCTTTCTTGAACGCCGGGTCGTCGCGGCGCAGCATGATGGCGATGGGTTCCACGCTCAGCACTTCGCCCACGACCTTGAAGTCGGCCGGGGCCTTGGACTTGGCGATGTTCGAGGCGAGGATGGAGCCGTCCATCACGAACGCATCGGCACGGCCCGATTCGAGCAGCAAGAAGCTGTCGGCGTGGTCCTTGCCGAAAAGTTCCTTGAAGTCGACGCCGTTGGCGCGCTCGTGTTTGCGCAGCGTCTGCACGGAGGTGGTGCCGGTGGTGGTGGCCACCGTCTTGCCGGTGAGCTGGCCGATGTTGGTAATGCCCGAATTGGCCTTGACGGCGATGCGCACTTCTTCAACGAAAGTGGTGACCGCGAAAGCCACGTCTTTCTGGCGGGTGGCGTTGTTGGTGGTGGAGCCGCACTCGATGTCGACGGTGCCGTTTTGCACCAGCGGAATGCGGTTCTGCGAGGTCACCGGCTGGTACTTGGTTTCGATCTTGCGGCCGAGCTGCTTCTCGATGTCGGCGATGACCTTGGCGCACACGTCGATGTGGAAGCCGACGTACTTGCCGTCACCCAGGGTGTAAGACAAACCTGATGACTCGCGCACGCCCATGGTCACCACGCCGCTGTCCTTGATCTTCTTCAGCGTGTCGGTGGTCTGCGCGTGAACCGCGCCAGTGGCGGCCAGCACGGCGGCCAGAGCAAACAGTGACTTTTTCATACGAACTCCTTTGGGTTAGGAATCAACAAGCGACAAAGAGGGCCGGTCAGCCAAGAACACGATTCTAGGGAGGGGCAGCCTACGCGGAACCACGTAGAAAATCGCAATATAGGGCCACGGCGCGCCAGCCGCCACGGGCAGGAACGCTGTGCAAGATGTGTTCCTCAGGCGGGGGCGCCTGCACGCAAGAAGTCCCACAGCGCTTGTGCGCCCGGTTTGGTGTGGCGTGCCATCTCGGGCCGCTCGCGGTAGATGCGCACCTCCATCGACAGCTCGCAGCTCCCCGGGGTCGAGGCGCGCACCAGGCGGCTGCTGCGCATCTCTTTTTCGACCGAACTGTTGGGCAGGAAGGCGAGGCCATGGCCTTCGAGCGCCATGGCCTTCAGGCCTTCGGCCATGTCGGTCTCGTAGATGGCGTCGAGCAAGAGCGGCTCGGGCGAGAGTTTGATGATCTGCTCGACCAGGCGGCCGAGGTAGGCCCCCGAGGCGTAGCTCAGGAATGGCACCTTCCCACCCGGTTTGGCCGGCAGGCGAAACAGCGGCTGGCCGCTGGCATCGGCCTTGGCATAAGGGGCCAGCGTTTCCTGGCCCACGCTGAGCATCTCGTAGCGGTCGGGGTTCAATTGCAGGGGCTGCGAGGGGTGGTGGTAGGCGATCAGCAGGTCGCAGCTGCCTTCGGTGAGCAGCATCACCGCGTCGTGCACGTTGGCTGCCATCAGGCGGCTCTTCAAGGCGCCGAACCGCTGCCGCAAGTCCATCACCCAGTGCGGAAAGAAGGTGACCGCCAGCGAGTGCGGCACGGCGAACTCGATCATGTCTTGCCCGGCCACCTGGTGGCTGTGCATCATGTTGCGCGTAGTTTGCAAGGCACCGAGGATTTCGAGCGCTTGCGAACGAAAGGTCTCGCCCGCCGGCGTGAGGCGCGTGGGGTAGGACGAGCGGTCAACCAGGTCGATGCCGGCCCAGGCTTCGAGCGCCTGGATGCGGCGTGAAAACGCCGGCTGCGTGACATGGCGCAGCTGCGCCGAGCGCGAGAAGCTGTGCGTCTCGGCCAGGCTCACGAAGTCTTCAAGCCACTTGGTTTCCATCTTCTTCCTGGCCGCTTTCTTGGCCGTCTTCCTGGCCGCTTTGCTGGAGTCGCCACATTTCAGCATAGCGGCCGTCCAACGTCAGCAGCTCGGCGTGGGTGCCGCGCTCCAGGATGCGGCCGAGTTCCATCACCAGAATCTGGTGCGCATCGACCACGGTGGACAGGCGGTGTGCGATCACCAGCGCCGTCTTGTTGCGCGCCACGCCCTGCAGTTCGGCCTGGATGGCGCGCTCGTTGGCGGAGTCGAGCGCCGAGGTGGCTTCGTCGAAGATCATCAGCGGTGGGTCTTTCAGCAGCGTGCGCGCAATCGCCACGCGCTGCTTTTCGCCGCCGCTCAACTTCAAGCCACGTTCACCCACTGACGTGTCATAGCCCTTGGGCGTGGAGACGATGAAATCGTGGATGCGCGCCGCCCTGGCGGCTGCTTCCACCTCGGCCTGGCTCGCGCCCGCACGGCCGTAAGCGATGTTGTAGGCCACGGTGTCGTTGAAGAGCACCGTGTCTTGCGGCACGATCCCAATGGCCTGGCGCAGGCTGGCCTGCGTGACCTGGCGGATGTCTTGCCCATCGATGGTGATCGCACCGGCGTTCACGTCATAAAAGCGAAACAGCAGCCGCGCCAGCGTGCTCTTGCCCGAGCCTGAGGGGCCGACCACCGCCACCGTCTTGCCGGCCGGTATCTCGAAGCTCAGGTCGTGCAGGATCGGCCGCGCCGCCTCGTAGGAAAAGTTCACGTGCTCGAACTTCACATGGCCGCGAGTCACCTGCAGCGGCTTGGCATCGGGGGCGTCGGCGACCTCGCGCTCACGCTCCATCAGGCCAAACATCTTGTCGAGATCGAGCAGGTTTTGTTTGATCTCTCGGTACAGCACGCCCAGGAAGTTGAGCGGGATGTAGAGCTGGATCATGAAGGCGTTGACCATCACCAGATCACCCAACGTCATGCGCCCTTCGGTGACGCCGGTGGTGGCCCGCCACAACATCGCGACCAGGCCGGTGGCGATGATGAGCTGCTGGCCGGTGTTGAGGATCGACAGCGTGGTCTGCGCCTTCAGCGAGGCTTTGCGCAGGCGCTCCAGGCTTTCGTCGTAGCGATTGGCCTCGAAGCCTTCGTTGTTGAAGTACTTGACGGTTTCGTAGTTGAGCAGCGAGTCGATGGCCCGTGTGTGGCTCACCGAATCGAGATCGTTCATCTGTTTGCGAAACTGAGTGCGCCAGTTGGTCACCGTGATGGTGAAGGTGACGTAGACCACCAGCGCGGCAATCGTGATCCATGCGAACCAGGCGTCGAACTTCACCGCCAGCAGGGTGAGCACCATGGTCACCTCAATCAGCGTGGGCACGATGCTGTAGAGCGAGTACGAGATCAGCGAATGCACCGCGCGGGTGCCGCGCTCGATGTCGCGTGTCATGCCGCCAGTTTGGCGCTCCAGGTGAAAGCGCAGGCTCAGCGCATGCAAGTGGCGAAACACGTTGAGTGAAATGCTGCGCGCCGTGCCTTCGGTGGCCTTGGCGAAGATCAGCTCACGCAGCTCGGTGAACAGCGAGGTCGACAGGCGCAGCCCGCCGTAAGCCAGCAACAACCCGAAAGGCACCACCATCAAGGCCTGCACATCACCCGGCTTGAGCGCGAGGCTGTCGACCAATGTTTTCAGCAGCAGCGGCACCCCCACGTTGGCCATCTTGGCAGCCACCATGAAGGCCAGCGCCAGCACCACACGCCAGCGGTATTGCCACAGGTACGGAAACAGCTTGCGCAGCGTGCTCCAGTCGGTGCGGGGGGCGGGTGTGGCGCCGGGGGTGTCGGGCACGGGGGCTGAGAGCGAAGCAGAGGCACGGCGCATGGGCTGAGAGTGTGCCAGCCCGGGTGTGACCCACAATCGTGCATCACCCCGCCACCCCACGAGGCCGCCATGAGCAACACGTCTGCACCCGCCGTTTCATTGCCCACCGATGGCGACCTGGTGATGCGCGTCATGCCCATGCCGGCCGACGCCAACGGCAACGGCGACATCTTCGGCGGCTGGATCATGGCCCAGGTCGACCTCGCCGGCTCGGTGCTGCCAGCGCGCATCGCCAAGGGCCGCATCGCAACAGTGGCGGTAAACCAGTTCATCTTCAAACAACCGGTGTCGATGGGCGACCTGCTCAGCTTTTACGCGCACATCGAACGCATCGGCCGCACCTCGATCACGGTGCGGGTGGAGGTCTATGCCGAGCGCAACCCGTCAGACCTGCAGGTGGTGAAGGTGACCGAGGCCAACCTCACCTACGTGGCCATCGACATGCAGGGCAAGCCGCGGCCCTTGCCCACCATCGCTATAGCCTAGGCAGCTTGCGCCGGGTGGGCGTGGTCTCGGGCAGACCCGGCACGATGTCGTTGGCGATCATGCCGGCCAGTTGCTCCGCCCACAACGCATACACCGCCGGGCCGGGGTGGAAGCCGTCTTCGGCCATCAGCACGCTGCTGTCGGCAGGCTGGTCGTTCTCGAACGGCAAGGGCAGCCACCAGCGGTCGGGCCACTGCTTCACCCAGTCGCTCAGTTCGCGGTTGTAGCGCTGCGCGTCGCTGCCGAGCACCCAGCGCAAGGGGTTGGGCAACAGCGGGAACGAGTGAATGGGCGGAATGCCGCTGTGCACGATGTGCTTCACGCCGGCGCGGCGGGCAGCAACGCGGTCGAGCTTGTCGAGCCTCGACAACCAGACCTTGGGCGGCACCTGGGCCACCACGTCATTGAGGCCGAGCGCGGTCACCATCACGTCGGCCGGGTAAAGGTGCATCTTGCGCACGGCGGTGAGCGACACACGCGTGGTGTCGCCCTTGCGTGCGATGAGTTGCCACACCACTGAGCCGCCCAGGCGCTGCGACAGCGCTTCGCTCAGCCGGCCAGCCAGGGCCTGGGTCTGGTTCTTGGCGCCAACGCCGGCTGCGGATGAGTCGCCTACGATGAGCACCCGCAGGCAGACCTTGCCACTGCCGGCCACCCCTTCACGCGGCCCTTCTGCCTCCGGCAGGCGCAAGGCATTGCGCCGCACTTGCCGAGCCTGCCAAAGCAAGACCGGCGAAAGAGCGATCTTGGCGAGCGTGAGCAGCCAGGGGCTCAAGAAAACTGCGTGAAATCGGGCTTGCGCTTCTGGAAGAACGCGCTGAAGGCCTCTTTGGCCTCCGGGCTGGTCAGGCGATCGGCGAACACATCGTTTTCGCCATCGATGGTCTTGAGCAGCTGGCTTGCCACCGTGCCACGCATCAGCTTCTTGCTTGCGCGCACCGCGCCCGGCGGCAGCGCGTTGAAACGCTCGGCCACACGGCGCGCGTGCGGCGCCACTTCGGCCGCCGGCAACACCGCGTTGGCGATGCCGCACTCCACCGCCTCGGCGCCGGTGAAGGGGTCGCCCAGCAGCAACTTTTCGGCCGCCTTGCGTTGGCCCATCAATTGCGGGATCAGGTGGCTGGAGGCGAACTCGGGCACCAGGCCCAGGCTCACAAAAGGCATCACCAGGCGGGCTTCATCGGAGACGTAGACAAAGTCGCAGTGCAGCAGCAGCGTGGTGCCGATGCCGATGGCCGCGCCGGTCACGGCTGCGATCACCGGCTTGTCGCAGGCGATGAGAGCGCGCATGAAGACGCCGGCCGGCGACTCGGAAACGCCGCCCGAGCGCTTCATGAAGTCTTCGAGGTCGTTGCCCGAGGTGAAGATGCCGGGCTGGCCAGTGATCAGCACGCTGCGCACGGCGCCGTCGGCCATGGCAGCGTTCAGGCCTTCGGCCATCGCCACGTACATCGCGCCGGTCAGCGCGTTCTTCTTTTCGGGGCGGGCGATCTCGATCGTGTAGACGCCGTTCAACAGCGCAGTCTTGATGGTCATGGGGTCTCCTGGAGAAATGCTTTAGCTCGCAGTATGCAGCGCCAGCCACTGCGAAAGCGCTGGCGAAAAAAGCCGATGCGCTTGGCGCCAATGTCTTGCGGCGCGATGCGGCGCAGCGTGAAGCCATGGGCAGCCGTGAACACGACAGAGCCCATGGCGCCCGCCTCTTGCGATCAAACGCGTTCGAAGATGCCGGCTGCGCCCTGGCCCGTGCCCACGCACATCGTGACCATGCCGTACTTCAGGTTGTGGCGGCGCAAGGCGTGCACCACGGTCGCCGCGCGGATGGCACCGGTGGCCCCCAGCGGGTGGCCCAGCGCAATCGCGCCGCCCATCGGGTTGACCTTGCTCGGGTCGAGGCCCAGGGTGTTGATGACGGCGAGCGACTGGGCCGCGAAGGCTTCGTTCAACTCCATCCAGCCGATGTCTTCGTGCTTCAGGCCGGCATAGCGCAGCGCGGCGGGAATGGCTTCGATCGGACCAATGCCCATCACCTCGGGCGGCACGCCGCGTGCGGCGTAGCTGACGAAGCGGGCCAGCGGGGTCAGGCCGAACTGTTTGACCGCCTTTTCGCTGGCCAAGATCAACGCGCCGGCGCCGTCGCTCGTCTGCGAGCTGTTGCCGGCGGTGACGCTGCCCTTGGCCGCGAACACCGGGCGCAGCTTGGCCAGGCCTTCGAGCGAGGTGTCGGCGCGGGGGCCTTCATCGAGCTTGACGGTGCGGGTCTTCACACCTTGCTCGCCGGTGGCGAGGTTGGGGAAACGATCAACGATGTCGATCGGCGTGATCTCATCGCTGAACTCGCCGGCGGCTTGAGCCTTCAGCGCGCGCAGGTGAGATTCGAGCGCAAACGCGTCTTGCGCTTCACGGCTGATCTTCCACTGCGTTGCCACCTTCTCGGCGGTGAGGCCCATGCCGTAGGCGATGCCCACGTTCTCGTCCTTGGCGAACACGGCGGGGTTGAACGAAGGCTTGTTGCCACCCATCGGCACCAGGCTCATCGACTCGGCACCACCGGCGATCAGCACATCGGCTTCACCGACACGAATGCGGTCGGCGGCCATCTGGATCGCCGTCACGCCCGAAGCGCAGAAGCGGTTCACGGTCACGCCGCCAATGGGGTTGGGGAAGGCCAGGCCCACGGCGATGCGCGCCATGTTCATGCCCTGCTCACCCTCGGGGAAAGAGCAGCCGATGATGGCGTCTTCAATCGCCGCCGGGTCGAGGCCGGGCACCTGCTTCATTGCGCTCAGGATGGCGGCAATCAGCAGGTCATCGGGGCGGGTGTTCTTGAAATAACCGCGGCCCGAGCGGCCGATGGGCGTGCGGGTGGC
>JBBRFR010000191.1:0-7582 GCA_038241485.1 Burkholderiales bacterium | reverse complement strand
CGGCGACCGCTGCGCCGCCGCCTGCCGCAAGATCGGCTACCGCGGTGCGGGCACCTTCGAGTTCTTGTACGAGAACGGCGAGTTCTTCTTCATCGAGATGAACACCCGCGTGCAGGTGGAACACCCGGTGACCGAGCTGGTGACCGGCATCGACATCGTGCAGATGCAAATCCGTGTGGCTGCCGGCGAGAAGCTCCCTTTCACACAGCGACAGATCGAGATGCGCGGCCACGCAGTCGAGTGCCGCATCAACGCCGAAGACCCGTACAAGTTCACGCCGTCACCGGGCCGCATCACCATGTGGCACCCACCGGGTGGCCCGGGCGTGCGCGTTGATTCGCATGCGTACACCAATTACTTCGTGCCGCCCAACTACGACTCGATGATCGGCAAGATCATCACCCACGGCGACACCCGAGATCAGGCCCTGGCCCGCATGCGCATTGCACTGTCGGAGACGGTGGTCGAAGGCATCTTGACCAACATCCCGCTGCACCGCGAGCTGATGGCCGATGCCAAGTTCATTGAAGGCGGCACCAGCATCCACTATTTAGAGGGCTGGATGAGCGAGCACAAGCGCTGAGATGGTCGAGCTGCTGCTGCTGGTACCCGAAGACTTGGTCGAGTCGGTCTCTGATGCCTTGATGGACGAGCTGGAAGCGCTGTCGGTTTCGGTCGAAGACGCCGATGCTGACACCAGCGCCGAGCAGGCCTTGTTTGGTGAACCGGGCATGCCTGCGCCACGCGGCGGTTGGCAGCGCTCGATCCTGAAGGCACTGTTCGACAAGGAAGAGGCCGCCACCGAAGCGGCGACCTTGCTGCTGGCGCAAGACTGGGCGCAGGGCATTCACCTGCAGTCACTGCAGACCGTGCCCGATGAAGATTGGGTGCGTGTGACTCAGTCGCAGTTTGCGCCGGTGGCCATCACACCCACGTTCTGGATCGTGCCAACCTGGCACCAGCCGCCGGCCGAAGCACAAAAGGTGATCCGCCTCGACCCGGGCCTTGCATTCGGCACCGGCACCCACCCGACCACCCGCATGTGCCTGCGCTGGACGGCGCAACAGGCGCAGCCCTGGCTACGTGTACTCGACTATGGATGCGGCTCGGGCATCCTGGCCATCGGCGCCGCGCTGCATGGCGCGCAGCACATCGACGCAGTCGACATCGACCCGGCCGCGGTGGAGTCCACGCGGGCCAACGCCCAGGCCAATCACGTGCAGCTCCAGGCCGGCCTGCCCGACGCCGCGCAAGGTCAATACAACCTCGTGCTGGCCAACATTCTGGCCACGCCGCTCAAGCTGTTGGCACCACTGCTGTGTGGCCACGTGCGCGCCGGAGGCTCGCTGGTGCTGGCCGGCATCCTCGAGCGCCAGGCCAACGAGCTGAAGCAAGCCTACGCCCCCTGGTGCGAGCTGAGCGTGAGCGACAGCGAAGACGGCTGGATTCTGATGACCGCGCGTCGCCCCACATGAATCCGCATGGCATGATTTCCCCATGAGCCTGGCCACTCGTTGCACTTCATGCGGTACTGTCTTTCGTGTCGTTCAAGACCAGCTCAAGGTCTCTGAAGGCTGGGTGCGTTGCGGCCGCTGCAACGAAGTTTTCAACGCCATCGAAGGTCTCTTCGACCTAGAACGCGACGCACCGCCCAACTGGAAGCCGCCGGTCGCCCCACCCACCCCGCTGGCCGCCACCGTCTCTGCCGCGTTCGAAGCCCAACAACAGCCCGAACCGCCGGACGACGATGACGACGTGTTCCAGCTCAGTGATGGCGACCGCATCCACTCGCGCTTTTTCCAGCCCGAGCAGGCCGACGTGGATCAAACACCGGCGCAGGCCGTCAAGGCGCGTGACCGTGTCGATTTCGCCGACGCGCAGTTCAACACCGCCTTGCTGACCGACGGCAAACCCAGAGCTCAGGGCAGCAAAGGCACGGGCATTGCCCGCTCTTCGGTCAAAGAAGCGCGAGCCAAACAAGAGGCCGCGCGGCGTGGCCCCGGCTTCGTGCAAGAAGCCAAACACCGCGAACGCTGGCGCAGCCCGACCATGCGTGTCTTGTTGTCGCTGCTCACCTTGTTGTTGATCGGCACTTTGGTGGGCCAAAGCGCCTACCACTTCCGTGACCTGTCGGCGGCCCAGTGGCCGAGCGCCCGCCCCTGGCTCACGCGTGGCTGCGAGTGGCTGGGTTGCCAGATTGCGGCCCCTCGGCGCATTGATGACGTCACGGTCGAAAGCAGCGGTCTCTCGCCCGCCCCCGGCGGCGGCTACCGGCTGGCGGTGGTGCTGCGCAACCGCGGTGCCTTGCCGCTGACCATGCCCTGGATCGACCTGCGCCTGACCGACCTGAGCGGGCAGTTGGTAGCCCGCCGGGCGCTGTCACCGAGCGACTTCCGTGTCGCATCCAGCGTGCTGGCGCCAGAGAGCGAGTCCAGCATGCAAGCGCTGCTGTCGTCCACCGACCCGCGGCGAATCAGCAGCTACACGGTCGAAATCTTCTACCCCTGAAATCTGGTTTGCGGCTTGCCGCACCCCCCATCACCTTCTGGAGCGTTTCATGTCGGCCTTGATCTGCGGTTCACTCGCGTTTGACACCATCACCACCTTCCCCGGCCGCTTTGCCGAGCAGATCCTTCCGGAGCAAGTGCACATCCTCAATGTGTCCTTCCTTGTGCCCACGCTGCGCCGCGAGTTCGGCGGCTGCGCGGGCAACATCGCCTACACGCTGCGCCAACTGGGCGGCGAGCCGCTGGTGATGGCCGCCGTGGGGTCGGACGGGCAAGACTATCTCGCGCGCCTGAAGACCTGGGGCGCCAGCACGGAGTTCGTGCGTGTCGAGTCCGACACCTACACCGCGCAAGCCATCATCATCACCGACACCGACAACAACCAGATCACGGCCTTTCACCCAGGCGCGATGCAGTCAGCCCACCTGACGGCCGTGCCGGCGGGCCGCAGCGACATTCGCGTGGGCATCGTCGCCCCCGATGGCCGCGACGCGATGCTGCAGCACGCCGAGCAGTTTGCAGCCGCCAAGATCCCGTTCGTCTTCGACCCGGGCCAAGGCCTACCGATGTTCAACGGCGACGAGTTGAACAAGTTCGTGAGCCAAGCTACCTGGGTCGCCGTCAACGATTACGAAAGCCGCATGCTGTGCGAACGCACCGGCAAAACACTGGAGAGTTTGTCGAACTCCCACCTGCGAGGTGTCATCGTTACGTTGGGCGCCCAAGGTTGCGAACTGTGGCAACAAGGCCAGCGCATCCTGGTGCCCGGTGTGGTCACCGAACAAGTGCTCGACCCCACGGGCTGCGGCGACGCCTTCCGCGGCGCGCTGCTTTACGGCCTGGAGCGTGGCTGGGATCTGGAGCGCTGCGTGACCCTGGGCAACCGCATCGGCGCGCTGAAGATCGCGTGCCGTGGTGGGCAAAACCACGTCATCGACCGTGATGCCCTCGGCCTCTGAGACCGCGGTTCACTGAATAAAAAAACCCGGCCTAAGCCGGGTTTCGTACTTACCGCTCGCTCTCTCAGGGCTTGGCGCCCGTCGGGAACGGCCACGCAGCAGCAGGGCTGAGCGCAGTCTTTGCAGCCGGGGCTGCTGCGGGTTTCGCAGCAGGGGCAGCAGGTGCGGAGACCGCCTTCTTGGCAGTAGGCTTCTTCGCGGCTTTCTTGGCAGCAGGCTTCTTAGCCGCAGGCTTCTTCTTGGCAGCAGCCTTCTTGGGCGCGGCCTTCTTGGTTGCAGCCTTCTTGGGTGCGGCCTTCTTGGGTGCGGCCTTCTTAGCAGCAGCCTTCTTGGGTGCGGCCTTCTTGGCAGCAGCCTTCTTGGGCGCGGACTTCTTGGCAGCAGCCTTCTTCGCCGCCGGCCTCTTGGTCGCGACCTTCTTCGCTGCCGGCTTCTTAGCAGCAGCCTTCTTGGCCGCCGGCTTCTTCTTCGCTACGACCTTCTTGGCCGGAGCCTTCTTGGCCACGACCTTCTTGGCCGGAGCCTTCTTTACCGCGGTTTTCTTTGCAGTTGCCATTACATTTCTCCTTGATCAAGTTGAAAAAGCACTGCGTTGCACCGACGACATGTCGCTACTTCGCAGCAATTCACCACCCGAAAGTCTGCCCAGGAGGGGCGCCCCGGTGCGGTGAATGGGGTTGCTGCACGCTCATCACCGCTTCTGTGTCGGTGAGTTCAAACGTACAGCGAATCTTGATCTGCCACATACGACCTGTTTTGCAGTTGAGTTGCAAAAGCGTCAATCCCACGAGAGCGCGCCACCGGATTGGTACTCGATGACACGCGTCTCAAAGAAGTTGCGCTCCTTTTTCAGGTCAATCATTTCGCTCATCCAGGGGAACGGGTTTTCTTCGTTCGGGAAGAGCTCTTCCAAACCAATTTGCGTTGCCCGCCGGTTGGCGATGTAGCGCAAATAGCCTTTGAACATCGAGGCGTTGAGGCCCAACACGCCGCGAGGCATGGTGTCTTCAGCGTAGCGATATTCGAGTTCGACTGCTTTCGAGAAAAGCACCTTGATTTCGGCCTTGAACTCAGCCGTCCACAAGTGCGGGTTCTCCAACTTGATCTGGTTGATGAGGTCAATGCCGAAGTTGCAGTGCATCGACTCGTCGCGCAGGATGTACTGATACTGCTCGGCCGCGCCGGTCATCTTGTTCTGGCGGCCCAGCGCGAGGATCTGCGTGAAACCGACGTAGAAGAACAGGCCTTCCATCAAGCAGGCGAAGACGATCAGCGACTTGAGCAGCGTGCGATCGTTTTCGGGCGTTCCGGTGTTGAAGTGCGGGTCCATGATCGCGTTGATGAACGGGATCAGGAACTCGTCTTTGTCGCGGATCGACTTGACTTCGTTGTAGGCGTTGAAGATCTCGCTTTCGTCCAGGCCCAGCGATTCAACAATGTATTGATACGCGTGGGTGTGGATGGCTTCTTCAAACGCTTGGCGCAGCAGAAACTGGCGGCACTCGGGCGCCGTGATGTGGCGGTAGGTGCCCAGCACGATGTTGTTGGCGGCGAGCGAATCGGCGGTGACGAAGAAGCCGAGGTTGCGCTTGATGATGCGGCGCTCGTCTTCGGTCAGGCCGTTGGGGTCTTTCCAGGTCGCGATGTCGCGCGACATGTTCACTTCTTGCGGCATCCAGTGGTTGGCGCAAGTGGCGAGGTACTTTTCCCAAGCCCATTTGTACTTGAACGGCACGAGCTGGTTGACGTCTGTCTTGCCGTTGATGATGCGCTTGTCAGAGGCCTTGACGCGGTGGGTGCCGACGGCTGCTGCAACGGATTCTGCAGCGTGTGCCACAGCTGCTTCGAAGACAGGAGTCGGAGCGACTGCGCGCGCTTGAGAGGGCATGCTCTGCGCGGGGCTCGCTTTGTGAGATGACGAGGGTTTAAGGTCTTCTTCCCAAACCAACATAGTGGATTTCCTGTGCGTGTGAATTATGAGAGTGTTGCGTCTAAACACCAAGGACTTATTGACTTTGCGGCCGCTTCGCTGTTGCTGTGTTGCGTCGAATTTCGATGCTGCACAGCAACCTGCATCACGACAAAACAGTGAAGCGAATCACTGACACGCTTCGCATGTCGGATCGTCGATCGCGCAGAACTTGATGTCGGTCGCAGGCTCTGCATCGACTGCCAAAACCGACGGCATGACCACGCTCGGTGCGGCCAACATCGACGACGAATCACCACTCGACACCGCATTCATCTTGCCCGCCTTCACCGTCGACTTTTCAGTCTGCGACGCGCTGATGGTGCGCAGGTAATAGGTGGTCTTGAGGCCACGCAACCAAGCGAGCTTGTAGGTCTCATCGAGCTTCTTGCCCGACGCACCGGCCATGTAGATGTTGAGCGACTGAGCTTGGTCGATCCACTTCTGGCGGCGCGCTGCAGCTTCGACCAGCCACTGGGTTTCGATCTCGAAAGCGGTGGCGTACAAGTCTTTCAGGTCTTCGGGCACACGGTCGATGCGGCGCAGTGACCCGTCGAAGTGCTTCAAGTCCATGACCATCACGTCATCCCACAGGCCGAGCCTCTTCAGGTCGCGAACCAGGTACTCGTTGACGATCGTGAACTCGCCCGACAGGTTGGACTTGACCGACAGGTTGCCGAACGAAGGTTCGATCGACGCGCTGACACCGATGATGTTGGAGATGGTCGCGGTCGGGGCGATCGCCACGCAGTTGGAATTGCGCATACCGTGTTCGCTGATGCGGCTGCGCAGCAAACCCCAGTCGAGCGTGGTGCTGCGGTCGACTTCCACATAACCACCGCGCGCTTCAGCGAGCAGTTCCAGCGAATCGATCGGCAAGATGCCACGATCCCACAGCGAGCCGCGGTAGCTGGAATAACGGCCACGCTCTTTGGCCAGCTCGGTCGACGCCCAGTAGGCGTAGTAGCAGACGGCTTCCATGGACTGGTCGGCAAACGCCACGGCAGCCTCTGAGGCATAGGGCGTGCGGATCTCATACAGCGCGTCTTGGAACCCCATGATGCCCAGGCCCACCGGGCGGTGGCGCAGGTTGGAGTCGCGCGCCTTCTTGACGGCGTAGTAGTTGATGTCGATCACGTTGTCGAGCATGCGCATCGCGGTGACGATGGTCTTCTTCAGCTTGGCGTGGTCGATCACCTTGGCGCCGTCGGGGCCATCCATCAGGTGGTGAACCAGGTTCACGGAGCCGAGGTTGCAGACCGCGATTTCGCTCTCGTTGGTGTTGAGCGTGATCTCGGTGCAGAGGTTGCTGCTGTGCACCACGCCCACGTGCTGCTGCGGCGAGCGCACGTTGCAGGCATCCTTGAAGGTGATCCAGGGGTGGCCGGTCTCGAACAGCATTGAGAGCATCTTGCGCCACAGGTCGGCGGCGCGCATGGTCTTGAAGAGCTTGATGTCACCGTTGGCGGCGCGGGCTTCGTATCGGGTGTAAGCCTCTTCAAATGCCTTGCCGAACTTGTCGTGCAAGTCGGGGCAGGTGCTGGGCGAGAACAGCGTCCAGTTGCCACCTTCCATCACGCGGCGCATGAACAGGTCGGGGATCCAGTTGGCCGTGTTCATGTCGTGGGTGCGGCGGCGGTCGTCGCCGGTGTTCTTGCGCAGCTCCAAAAACTCTTCGATGTCGAGGTGCCAGCTTTCCAGATAGGCGCAGACGGCGCCCTTGCGCTTGCCACCCTGGTTGACGGCCACAGCCGTGTCGTTCACCACCTTGAGGAAGGGCACCACGCCCTGGCTCTTGCCGTTGGTGCCCTTGATGTGCGAGCCGAGGGCACGCACGTTCGTCCAGTCGTTGCCCAGGCCGCCTGCGAACTTGCTCAGCAGCGCGTTTTCTTTCAGCGCTTCGTAGATGCCATCGAGGTCATCGGCGACGGTCGTCAGGTAGCAGCTCGAAAGTTGCGACCGGCGCGTGCCGGCATTGAACAGCGTGGGCGTGCTGCTCATGAAGTCGAAGGTCGAGAGCACTTCGTAGAACTCGATGGCGCGGGCTTCGCGGTCGATCTCGTTCAGCGCCAGGCCCATGGCCACGCGCATGTAGAAGGCCTGAGGCAGCTCGATGCGGATTTCTTCGATGTGCAGGAAGTAGCGGT
>JBBRFR010000190.1:0-7646 GCA_038241485.1 Burkholderiales bacterium | reverse complement strand
TCGTGAGGTCGATGTCGCGCACGTCGTCGGCGCTGTCGTTGTTCTTGATGAAGCCGCCGGTCCAGTCGAAGGTCTCCAGGATGAAATCGTCACCGGGTTTGACCCAGCACGCCATCGGGATGTCGGGGTGCCAGCGGTTGTGGATGTTTTCGTTTTCGACGGGCGACTTGGTGAGGTCGACCTTGATCAGCGTGTCGGTCATGGGAGTCTCCTGAGGGGTGGGTTCAGACTGAAAGGAACTGCTTGATGCGGGCGGAATCGGTGGCGGCTCTTGAGCTCTCGTGAACCAGTCGGCCGCCTTCGATCACGAACAGGCGGTCGGCGACGTCCATCGCAAAACTCAGCACCTGCTCGCTGACGATGATCGTGATCTCGCGCATCTTGCGGATCTCATTCAGCGCGCGGGCGATGTCTTTGATGATCGACGGCTGGATGCCTTCGGTCGGTTCGTCGAGCAGCAGCACCTTGGGGTTGGTGACCAGCGCGCGGGCGATGGCGAGCTGCTGCTGCTGGCCGCCCGAGAGGTTGCCGCCCTTGCGCTTGCGCATGTCGAACAACACCGGAAACAGCGCGTAGATTTCGTCGGGCACGCGTCTGCTGGCGGTGTTCTCCATGCCGGTCTCGATGTTCTCCAGCACGGTGAGCGTGGGGAAGATCATGCGGCCCTGAGGCACGTAGGCCAGGCCCTTCTTGACACGTCTGTAGCTCTCGTCCTTGGAGATGTCTTTGCCGTCGAGGTTGATGCTGCCGCTCTTGATCGGCAGCACGCCCATCAGGCTCTTGAACAGCGTGGTTTTGCCCATGCCGTTGCGGCCCATGATGGCGATGGTTTCGTTCTTCTTGGCGCTGAAGTCGATGCCGTGCAGGGCTTCGCTCTGGCCGTAGGCGGTGTGCAGGTTGGTGACGGTCAGCATGGTGTTTCCTCAGGCAAACAGGGCTTCGACAGGCTCAGCCCGAACGGAGATATGCACGAGGCCAGGCAAGCCATCTGTTCGCCTTGAGCCTTAGCTCGAACGGAGATATGCGGGAGGCCCAAGCTAGCCATCCGTTCGCCCTGCGCCTGTCGAAGGGTTGCGCGCATCACTTCAATGCCCCAGGTAAACGTCAATCACCTTCGGGTCGTTCTGCACCTTCTCCATCGACCCTTCGGCGAGGATTTTTCCTTGGTGCATCACGGTCACCTTGTGCGCGATCTTCTTGACAAAATCCATGTCGTGCTCGATCACGATGACCGAGCGGCCCTTGCAGATGCGCTGCAGCAGCTCGGCAGTAAGCTCGCGCTCGCGCACGCTCATGCCGGCGATAGGCTCGTCGAGCATGAGCAGCTCGGGGTCTTGCATCAGCAGCATGCCGATCTCCAGCCACTGCTTCTGGCCGTGTGACAAGAGGCCGGCCTCGAACTCCAGGTGCTGCTCCAGGCCTATCTCGGCAGCCACGGTTTGCACGCGTTCTTTCACGTCTTCGGTGCACTTGAAGGCCAGTGCACCGAAGACGCCACGCCCGCGCGGGAACGACACCTCCAGGTTCTGGAACACCGAGAGGTTCTCGTAGATCGACGGTGTCTGGAACTTGCGCCCAATGCCTTTGCGCACGATCTCGTACTCGGGCAGCTTGGTCACCTCGATGTTCTTGAACTTGATGCTGCCGGTGCTGGCGCGTGTCTTGCCGCAGATCAGGTCGAGCAGGGTGGTTTTACCGGCGCCGTTGGGGCCGATGATCACGCGCAGCTCGTTCTTGTCGACGTAGAGCGTGAGGGCGTCGATGGCCTTGAAGCCGTCGAACGAGACGGTGAGGTCTTCCACCGCCAAGACAAAGTCAGTGTTGCTCATGATGCTGTGGCCTCAGACCTGTTGACCGCTGACGCCGGCCGGCAGCGAAGGGGTTGACGGAGGCTCGTTGCGCTTGGGCGGCACCGGCGGCGGCGCGGCGGCCACGACCGACTTGCCGCGCTGCAAGCGCTTGAGCACCCAGGGTTTGACCTTCTCGACATACAACCCGGCCAGCCCCTGCGGGAAGGCGAGCACCACGCCGAGGAACATCGCAGCCATCAAAAATAGCCACAGGTCCGGGAAACTTTCGGAGAAGTAAGTCTTGCCGAAGTTCACGAGCAGCGTGCCGTAGACCGCACCCACCAGCGACATTCGCCCGCCCACTGCGGCAAAGATCACCATCTCGATGCTGGGCACGATGCCCACCAGCGACGGCGACATGAAGCCCACCTGCAGCGTGAAGAGCGCCCCGCCGATGGCCGACAAAAACGCCGCCAGGCAAAAGGCGAACACGCGGAATATCGAGACGTCGTAGCCCGAAAAGCGCACCCGGTCTTCTTTGTCGCGCATGGCCAGCAAGAGCGTGCCGAGCTTGCTGCGCTGGACCCACAGGCAGGCCGCGATGGACAGCAACAAAAGGCCCACGTTGACGAAGTAGAGGATGTATTTGGCGCTGTCGGTGCGGGTGTCCCAGCCCATCAGCGTCTTCAGGTCGGTCATGCCATTGACGCCGCCGGTGTAACCCTGCTGGCCGATGATGAGCACGGTGAGAATCAGCGCCACCGCCTGCGTGATGATGGCGAAGTACACGCCACCGACCCGCCGCTTGAACATGGCGTAGCCGATGATGAAGGCGAGCAGCGTGGGCACGCCCAGCATCAAGATCAGCGCCAGCGGGAAGCTGCGGAAGGGCTCCCACCAGATCGGCAGCGCGGTGAGCTGGTTCCAGTCCATGAAGTCGGGGATGCCGGGGGTCGACTGGATCTTGGTGGTGATGGGGTCGCTGGCTTCGAGCTTCAAGAACATCGCCATGCCGTAGCCGCCGAGGCCGAAGAACACACCCTGGCCCAGGCTCAACACACCGCCGTAGCCCCACAACATCACCAGACCCAAGGCCACAAAGGCGTAGCTCAGGTACTTGCCGACCAGGTTCAGGCGAAAGAGATCGAAGGCGAGGGGGAACACGACGACGAGCAACACGGCGAGCAGCAGCACGCTGCCCGTCCCTGTTCTGTCCATCCACTGTTTGAGGCTGTTCATTGACTGCGATCTCCGAAAAATAAATTCATTCGCTTTCAGACACCGAACAAGGCTTCGATACCTCAGCCCGAGCGGCGCTCACCTGCTTCAACGCCGCACCTTGGAGGCGAACAGGCCTTGCGGGCGCATCATCAGAATCAGCACGATGGCCGACAGCGTGAGCACCTTGGCCATCGAGCCGGTGATGAAAAACTCTGCGATCGATTGCGTCTGCGCGATGCCGAAGGCCGAGACCACCGTGCCGAAGAGGCTGGCCGCGCCGCCGAAGGTCACGACCAGGAAGGCGTCGACGATGTAGAGCGAGCCGCTGGTCGGGCCGGTGGAGCCGATGGTGGTGAAGGCCGCACCCGCCACCCCGGCGATGCCGCAGCCAATGGCAAAGGTGAGGCGGTCGGTCGTGCGTGTGTTGATGCCGGTGGCGTTGGCCATCACGCGGTTGGCGACCGTGGCACGCACCCGCAGGCCCCAGCGCGATTTGTAAAGCGCGATCAGCACGCCGCAGGTGACGAGCAGGGTGAGTGCCATCACGAACATGCCGTTGATCGGGATGTCCAGGCCTTCAGCCGGTGCCCACGAGCCCATCAGCCAGTCGGGCAATGTGGGGCTCACCTCCTTGGCACCAAACGAGGTGCGAAAGATTTGCTGCATGCCCAGCGAGAGGCCCCAGGTGGCGAGCAGCGTGTCGAGCGGGCGTTTGTAGAGGTGACGAATGAAGGCCCACTCGACACCCCAGCCGACGATGAAGGCGAACACGAAGGCGGCCGCAATGGCGAAGGGAAAGTACACCTGCACCAGGCCAGGGGCGAACTTTTCCGACAGCATCGAGAACAGGTAGATGGTGTAGGCGCCGATGGTCATGAACTCGCCATGCGCCATGTTGATCACGCCCATCTGCCCAAAGATGATGGCCAGGCCCAGGCCCATCAGGAGCAGCACCGCGAACAGGCTCAAGCCCGCAAAGCCTTGCATCAGGCTGATGTTGAGGATTTCGGAGAAGGTCATGGCGTGGTTCCCGGGCGCATGGCAAATCAACTTCGTTCGCCCTCAACTGGACGAACCGCAAACACACCGTTCGCCCTGAGCTTGTCGAAGGGCCGTTTCGCACGGCACCCAGGCTTCGACAGGCTCAGCCCGAACGGGTGATAAACAGACGTGAACGGGTGGCGAGGCTTACTGATAACCCTTGGGGAACGGGTTCGGCTCAATCAAACCCGGCGACTCGGCCACCACCTTGAACTGCCCGTCCATCTGCGCCTGGCCGATGCGCGCCTTGCTCCACAGGTGGTGGTTCTCGTGCAGCTTCACGTAGCCTTCGGGTGCCGTCTTCAGCTCGATGCCGGTGGAGGCCACTGCGATCTTGTCGACGTCGAAGCTGCCGGCTTTTTCGACCGTGGCCTTCCACAGCCAGGGGCCGAGGTAGGCGGCTTGTGTCACGTCACCGATCACCGCGTCTTTGCCGTACTTGGCCTTGAACGCTGCCACGAAGGCCTTGTTGTTGGCGTTGTCGAGCGACTGGAAATACTTCATGGAGGCGTAAAAGCCATTCATGTTTTCACCGCCGATGCCCAGCACCTCGTCTTCGGTCACCGAGATGGTCAGCAAGAACTGCTTGGCCGCCGTGACACCGGCCGCCTTGAGCTGCTTGTAGAAAGCGACGTTGGAGCCGCCCACCACTGCGATGAAGATGCAGTCGGGCTTGGCGACCTTGATCTTGTTGATCAGCGAGTTGAAGTTGGTGTGGCCGAGCGGGTAGTACTCCTCGCCCACCACCTTGCTGCCGGCGGGCAGGTGCCCTTCGATGTGTTTGCGCCCGATCTTCATCGAGGTGCGCGGCCAGATGTAATCGGAGCCGACCAGGAAGTAGGTTTTGGCCTTCTTCTCTTTCGAGGCCCAGTCCAGACCGTAGAGGATCTGCTGCGTGGCTTCTTGGCCGGTGTAGATCACGTTCTTGCTCTGCTCCAGGCCTTCGTAGAAGGTCGGGTAATAGAGCATGCCGTTTTCTTTCTCGAAGATCGGCAGCACGGCCTTGCGTGAAGCGCTCGTCCAGCAGCCGAACACGGCGGCCACGCGGTCGTTGACCAGGAGCTTCTTCGACTTCTCGGCAAACGTGGGCCAGTCCGACGCGCCGTCCTCCTTGATGACCTTGATCTTTCGGCCGAGCACGCCGCCCATCGCGTTGATCTGGTCGATGGCGAGTTGTTCGGCTTGGATGGAGCCGGTTTCCGAAATCGCCATCGTGCCGGTGGCTGAGTGCAGTTGGCCGACTGTTACTTCGGTGTCGGTGACGGCGAGCTTGGTGGTGTTGACCTTGGCGGTGGGGAAGGCTTGCGCCAGGCTCAGGCCACTGAGGCCCATGAGCGGCAGCGCGGCCGCGCCTTGCAGCAGGCGGCGGCGTTGCTGAGATTCGGGGGACTGGGAATCGTGGTCGTTCGACATGGGGCTTCTCCGAGCGGGTTGTGGGCAAGGCGGTGAACTGAGGCGGCACCAAACGCGTGCAGCACATTTGCATTCACCATGGGCTCTAAGGTAGGAGAAGGACTGCGCGGGCTGAATACGTCAATCAACGTAGAGGATGACGGCCCCTCGGGCGGCGGGTACGCCGACCGATCCCCCGAGGGAGGTGCGGGCCGGCTTGGGAGCGGCCCGGCGCTCGGCCCGCGCGCACGCAGGAGCGCTTCTTGCAAGCAACCCTGCGGGCCATGTTGTCTGGAGGGCGCCCGCGTGTCTGTGGCCACTCAAAAAATCTTTCGAATCCGTCGCGACTACAACACCTGGGTGGCCAACGAGACCCTGGAAGACTATGCGTTGCGCTACACGCCGCGCACCTTCCGCAAGTGGAGCGAGTTCCGTGTCGCCAACACCGCGTTTGGGGCGACCTCGTTCCTCGCGCTCGAAGCGATCGGCGGCTCCATCGCGCTGAGCTACGGGTTCTCGAATGCGCTGTGGGCCATCCTGGTGGTGGGCCTCATCACCTTCCTCACCGGGCTGCCCATCAGCTACTACGCCGCCAAGTACGGTGTCGACATGGACTTGCTCACCCGGGGCGCCGGCTTCGGCTACCTCGGCTCCACGCTCACCTCGCTCATCTACGCGAGCTTCACCTTCATCTTCTTCGCGTTGGAGGCGGCCATCCTCGCGCTCGCGCTGCAGCTGTATTTCGACTGGCCCTTGCCGCTGTGCTATCTGATCTCGTCTTTGGGCATCGTGCCGCTGGTGATGTATGGCATCACGCAGATCTCGCGCCTGCAGCTGTGGTCGCAACCGCTGTGGATCGTGCTGCTGGTGACGCCCTACCTCTTTGTGCTGGCCAAGAACCCGCAGGCCTTCAGCGATTTCACCGGCCTGGTGGGCCGTGAGTCGGGCAGCAACAGCTTCAGCTGGTTGATGTTTGGCGCGGCCGCAACCGTCGCCTTTTCGCTGGTGGTGCAGATCGGCGAGCAGGTCGACTACCTGCGCTTCCTGCCGGAAAAAACGGCGGCCAACAAACGCCGCTGGTGGGCCGCGGTGCTGATCGCCGGGCCGGGCTGGATCGTGCCGGGCATGATCAAGATGCTCGGTGGTGCCTTCCTCGCCTTCCTCGCGCTGCAGCACCAGATCCCGACCGACAAGGCGATCGAGCCGACGCAGATGTACCTGGCCGCGTATGCCTACGTGTTTGACAACCCGGCCTGGGTGCTGGCCATCACCACGCTGTTTGTCGTGGTGTCTCAGGTCAAGATCAACCTCACCAATGCCTACGCCGGCTCGCTGGCCTGGAGCAACTTTTTCGCACGTCTCACGCACAGCCACCCGGGCCGGGTGGTGTGGCTGGTGTTCAACGTGCTGATCGCCGTGCTGTTGATGACGCTGGGGGTGTTTGAGGCGCTGGAGCGGGTGCTCGGCCTCTACAGCAACGTGGCCATCGCCTGGGTGGGTGCGCTGGTGGCCGACCTGGTGATCAACAAGCCGCTCGGCCTGAGCCCCAAACACATCGAGTTCAAGCGCGCCCACCTGTACGACATCAACCCGGTGGGCCTGGGCTCGATGCTGATCGCCGCCGTGCTGGCGATCGTGGCTTACGCCGGTGCGATGGGCCCCGAAGCCGAGGCGTTTGCGCCATTCATCGCGCTGCTCACCGCGTTGGTTCTGTCACCCCTCATCGCCTGGGCCACCCGCGGGCGGTATTACATCGCGCGGCGCAGCACCACCCGCTGGGCGCCCGGGCAAAGTGTGATGTGTTCGGTGTGCGACAACGCCTTCGAGTCCGAAGACATGGCGCATTGCCCGGCCTACGACGCGCCGATCTGCTCGCTGTGCTGCACGCTCGAATCGCGCTGCCACGACCGCTGCAAAACCAACTCGCGCGCGGCAGAGCAGGTGAGCGCGGCGCTCTCCAGCGTGCTGCCGGCGAGCCTGTCATCGCGCGTCAACTTCCGCGTGGCGCACTACATCGTGGTGGCGGCCTCGCTGATCGGCTTGCTGGGGGTGATCCTCGGTGTGGTGTACGACCAGCAGGGGGTGTTGCGCGCGTCTGCACAAGCCGCCTTGCAAGCCCCGTTTCTCAAGGTGTTCGCGCTGCTTTCGCTGGTGGCCGCCGTGGGTGCATGGTGGGTGGTGCTCGGCAGCGAAAGCCGCCAC
>JBBRFR010000189.1:0-7646 GCA_038241485.1 Burkholderiales bacterium | reverse complement strand
CAGCGTGTGGCGATTGCGCGGGCGCTGGCCACCGGCCCGCGCCTCTTGCTGATGGACGAGCCGCTGGCCGCGCTCGACGCCGCACGCAAGGCCGAGATCCTGCCCTACCTGGAGCAGCTGCACCGCGAGCTGTCACTGCCCATCGTCTACGTGACGCATGCGATGGACGAAGCCGCTCGCCTGGCCGACCACCTGGTGCTGCTGCGCGAGGGCCAGGTCGAAGCCGCTGGCCCCTTGGGCGAGTTGATGGTGCGCACCGATCTTTCGTTGAGCCGGCAAGACGAAGCCGGCGTGGTGATCGACGCCGAGGTGGTGGAGCACGACGCGCAGCATGGCCTCACCCACATCGGCCAACACGGCGCCATGCTGTGGGTGGGCGGCGCGAATGCGCAGCCGGGCGAGCGAGTGCGCGCACGTGTGTTGGCGCGCGACGTGAGCGTGGCGCGCCAGCCACCCGGTGAAACCAGCATCCTCAATGTGTTGCCAGTGGTGGTGGAAGAGGTGCAACGTGATCGCACTACCGCGCTCCTGCGCCTGCGGGTGAGTAGCGGGCTGGCCGGGCCGGGCTGGACGCTGCTCGCGCGCATCACCAGCAAGAGCTGCGACGCGCTGGCGCTGCAGCCGGGTGATGCGCTGCACGCGCAGATCAAGGGTGTGGCTCTGATGTAGCTTTGTCGAACGCTGACCAGGGCAAACGCACACGCCTCGGCTTCAGCGCCCGGAGGGTGTGGCTTGCTTGAACCCCGCTTTTGCGCGCCCCGCCTCAACCAACCCCAGTAACGCACCGGCATCAGCCGGCCCATCAGGTCGAGCACCCACGCGTCGGCGCCAATGCGGATGCGCAGCTCGCCGCGGTCGAGCCCGCGCAAGATGCGCTCGGCGGCTTGCTCGGGTGTGGTGTGCACCGTTTTCACAAAGGCCTCGGCGGCGCTGCGCTGCGTGGCTTCGTCGACACCGCTGGCGCGGCGTGCGCTGTGGGCAATGTGGGTGCGGATGCCGCCTGGGTGCACCGCCACCACCCGCACCGAGGTGTTTTCCAGCTCGTGGCGCAGCGCATCGGTGAAGCCGCGCACTGCAAACTTGCTGGCCGCATAGGCCGTCTGCCCCGCCGGGGCGACAAAGCCGAACACGCTCGACACGTTGACCACGTGCGCCGCGGGTTCACGCAGCAGCAGCGGCAAGAAGGCGCGGGTCATGTTGACCACGCCCCAGAAGTTGATGCCGAAGAGCCACTGGAAGTCGGCATCGCTGAGCTGTTGAAACTCGCCCATCAGCGCCACACCGGCGTTGTTGACCAGCAGGCTGGCGCGGCCGTGCGCGGCCTGCACCGCGGCGGGCAGGGCGGCCACCGCACTGGCGTTGGCCACGTCGAGCGCGTGTTCGCTGACCTTCACGCCCAGCGCGCGGGCCTCCTGCGCCGATACGGCCAGGCGCTTGGGGTCGATGTCGCACAGCGCCAGGTCGCAGCCGCGCCCCGCCAGTTGCAGCGCCAGGCTGCGGCCGATGCCGCTGCCCGCGCCGGTGACGACGGCCACGCGGCCTTGGAGGGGTGTGTTCATGGCGGTGCCTGCGGGAGTGGCCGCACTATAAGGTGATCACCTTAACGCGAGATCAGGGCTTGCCCGGTGCTGCGCTGCGGTGATGCGGTGACAATCTGGCGCCATGAGCAAGACCCCAGCGACCACCCGCGAGCGTGTGCTTGAAACATGCCGCCGCCTGTTCAATGAGCGAGGCCCGGGGGCCGTCACCACCGCCGAGATTGCCGCCACGGTGGGCATCAACGAAGGCAACCTGTACTACTACTTCAAGAAAAAAGAGCAGATCGTGCTGGCGCTGTTTGACCAGTTCGAGCAGGCGCTGGATGAGCTGGGCCAGCAGCAACTCTCTACGCAAGGTGGTGGCCCGGCCGATGACGACGGCATCATGGCGTTTTTCAAGCTGGCCTGGAAGTGGCGCTTTTTCTACCGCGATGCGCCCACGCTGTACCAGACCGCCCCCGGGCTGCGCGCGCGCAACAAGTCGGCCGCACAAAGCTCCCATGACCGCACACGCCGGCTGCTGCAACACAGGGTCGAGCAGGGGCGCCTGATCGCCAGCCCCGTGGTGCTGGAGCGCCTGGTCGTCAACACCTGGATCGTGGCCACCTTCTGGATCGGATACCTGCAGTTGACCCATGGCGTGACCCGCGTGACGCGCAAACACCTGGAAGCGGGTTACGTGCAGGTGCAGGCCTTGTACTGGCCCTACGTGCCCGAAGGCACACCTTCGCGCGGCCCTCGTTGGTCGTAAAAAACCCTGCGCTTGCCTGGACTCACTGCGTCAGGCAACCTGTGGCAGGTGCTGACAGCTTCTTGCCAGCACACGATGCTGCGGCGATCATCGCCGCACGCTTTCGAGAGTCCACCGGGCTCCTTGTTCCCACCCAGGAGAGAACATGCTCGACGCGACGCGCGAAATCGTTGAAGGCCTGATGCAACCGCTGGCCACCATCTCCCCCAAGTACTTCTACGACGCCGCGGGCTCGGCGCTGTTTGAAGAGATTACCCGTTTGCCTGAGTACTACCCCACGCGCACCGAGCGCGCCATCATGCAGTGCCACGGGGCCGAGATTGCGCGCCGCCTGGGCCCCGGCCGCACGGTGATTGAGCCGGGTGCGGGCAACTGCGAAAAGGCGCGAGAGCTGTGCGAGACCATCGCTGCTGCCCGCTTTGTGGCGCTTGACATCTCTGAAGAGTTTTTGCACCAGTCGGTGGCCCGGCTGCGCGCCGAGATGCCATCGCTCAAGGTGCATGCGGTGGCGGCCGACCTCTCGGCCGAGTTTGTGTTGCCACCCGATGTGCCGCATGAGAAGCGGCTGGTGTATTACCCCGGCTCGTCGATCGGCAACTTCGACCCGCCGCAGGCGCTCGGGTTGCTCAAGCGCATGCGCCACCTGCTGCAAGACGACGGCGCGCTGCTGATTGGTGTCGACTTGCGCAAAGAGGTGGCGGTGCTTGAAGCGGCGTATGACGACGCAGCCGGTGTCACCGCGGCCTTCAATCTCAACGTGCTGAGCCACCTGAACCGCTTGATCGGCAGCGATTTTCAACTGCGCGATTGGCGGCACCGCGCCTTCTACAAAGCAGCTGCCTCGCGCATCGAGATGCACCTGGAGGCGGTGGCCGACTGCGCCGTGAATTGGAAAGGCGGCGGGCGCGCGTTTGCGCGCGGCGAGCGCATTCACACCGAAAACAGCTACAAGGTCGACATCGAAGGGTTTGCCCATCTGCTCGACGAAGCTGGGTTCCAGCACACGGCGGTCTGGACGGATGAGCGCCGCTGGTTCGCCGTGGTGCTGGCCTTTCCCTGAGAGAGTGAACTCACCACGATGCTGAACGCCGATCAACTCACCGAACGCTACCGCCAGGTGCGTGCGCAAACGCAGGCTCTGGTGGCGCCACTCTCCGCCGAAGACTGTGCCGCGCAGTCGATGCCCGATGCCAGCCCCGCCAAGTGGCACCTGGCGCACACCAGCTGGTTCTTCGAGACCTTTGTACTCGAACGCTCCGAGTCGGGTTTTCGGCCTTTTGATGCGGCGTTTCGGGTGCTCTTCAACTCGTACTACAACGCGGTGGGCGACAAACACCCGCGAGCGCAGCGTGGCCTGCTCACGCGGCCGGGGCTGGAACAGGTCTTGGCTTATCGCGCTGATGTCGACGCCCGTGTGCAGCGCTTGCTCGCCACGGCTGATGCGCAAGCGCTTGCGCTGGTAGAGCTGGGCCTGCACCACGAGCAGCAGCACCAGGAGCTGCTGCTGACCGACGCCCTGCATCTGCTCTCGTGCAGCCCGCTGCTGCCGGCGTATGGCGATGCACCGCCGCGCACGGCGGCAACCCAGGCCCTGCAGTGGCTCCAATTCGACGAAGCTCTGGCCGAGATCGGCCACCCCGGTGAGGGCTTCGCGTTTGACAACGAGAGCCCGCGCCACCGCGTGTTCTTGTCGGCGTATCAGTTGGCCTCGCGCCAGGTCAACAACGGTGAGTACGCGGCCTTCATCGACGCCGGGGGCTACCGCGACCCGGCACTGTGGTTGTCGGAAGGCTGGGACTGGCTGCAGGCACACGGCCGCGAACACCCGCTTTACTGGCAGCGCGGCCCGCAGGGTTGGCGCGAGTTCACCCTCAGCGGCGTGCAAACGCTCGATGGGCACGCGGCCGTCACTCATGTGTCGTACTACGAAGCCGAGGCCTACGCACGTTGGGCCCAGGCCCGCCTGCCCACCGAGGCCGAGTGGGAGCACGCCGCCGGCCACCCCGGCTTGCAGCAGATCGACGACACCTGCTGGCAATGGACCGCCAGCGCCTACCTGCCGTACCCCGGCTTTCGCGCGAGCGCCGGGGCGGTGGGTGAGTACAACGGCAAGTTCATGCTCAACCAGATGGTGCTGCGCGGCGGCTCCATCGCCACACCGCGCTCGCATGTGCGCGCGAGCTACCGCAACTTCTTCCCGGCCAGCGCCTGCTGGCAGTTCAGCGGGGTGCGGCTGGCGCGGTGCAGTTGATGCAAGCCAGCGCGGCCAACAGCATGGACCCACGCGCGTTCCTGAGATCGTTGTTTGATGCCGCGATTGCGGCGGCCCAACCGTCGCGTGTGATGGCAGCGCACCTGCCGCCTCCACCCAAGGGCCGCACGATCGTGATCGGCGCCGGCAAGGCGGGCGGCGCGATGGCGGCCGCGGTCGATGCGCTGTGGCCGCAGGCCGCGCCGCTGTCGGGCCTGGTGGTCACACGTTATGCCCATGTGCCGCCGGCCTATAAGCAGCAACCCGGCCGCATCGAGGTGGTCGAAGCGGCCCACCCGGTGCCCGACGAAGCCGGCGCGCAAGCTGCTCGGCGCATCGTCGAGTTGACACGTGGGCTCACCGCCGACGACCTGGTGCTGTGCCTCATTTCCGGTGGCGGCTCAGCCTTGCTCAGCATGCCGGCCGAGGGCCTCACGCTCGCCGACAAACAACGCATCAACAAGGCGCTGCTACACAGCGGCGCCAACATCACTGAGATGAACTGCGTGCGCAAGCACCTCTCGGCCATCAAGGGCGGTCGGCTGGCCATGATGTGCGCACCGGCGCGTGTGCTCACCCTCTTGATCTCGGACGTGCCGGGCGACGACCCAAGCGTGATCGCAAGCGGCCCCACCGTGCCCGATGCCAGTACTTGCGCGGAGGCGCTCGCCATCCTCAAGCGCTACAGCATTCACATCCCTGCCGTCGCGCTCGATGGCTTGCAACGTGGCTCGCTCGAAACCCCCAAGCCCGGCGACCCGCGCTTTGCAGGCCACGAGCTGCGCCTGATCGCCACGCCGCAGGCCAGCTTGCAAGCGGCGGCGGAGTCGGCGCGCACCGTGGGCGTGCACGCCCATATCTTGAGCGACGAGATCGAAGGTGAATCGCGCGAAGTCGGCAAGGTGCATGCAGCGATCGCGCGTGCGGTTCTGCGCCGCAACCAACCGTTCGCCAAGCCCTGCGTCATCTTGAGCGGCGGCGAAACCACGGTGACCGTGAAGCCCGGAGCCGACATCAACACCCGCGCGGGGCGGGGCGGGCGTGCCACCGAGTTTTTGCTGGGCTGCGCGATTGCACTGCAAGGCGAGCCCGGCGTGTGGGCGCTGGCCGGCGACACCGATGGCATCGACGGCGTGGAGAGCAATGCCGGTGCCCTCGTCACACCCACCACGCTGGCACGCGCCGCGGCCCTGGGCTTGAAGGCGCAGGAGCGGCTCGACGCCAACGACGCCTGGAACTTCTTCGAACCCCTGGGCGACCTGGTGCTGACCGGGCCGACCTTCACCAACGTCAACGATTTCCGCGCACTGCTGGTGTTGTGAGGGTGCGCAGCGCCCACACGGCACGGTCATGCCATTCTCGGGCGGGCACATCCTGTACCCTCAGGAGGCCCGTTAGGTCTGAACTTCGGGCACAGAGATAGGTCATAAACAGGCGGACAGTGGGAAACACGCCGCAAAAAGCCCCCGAGGGAGGTTCACCGAGCATGCAAAGAGAACCTCATGAAAACCAGAGACGTCGTTATCTTCACCGGCAAGCACTTCAAGGTGCCGCCGGGCATCCAGCGCATTGACCACCGCGCCACCCACGGCTGGCAGCTGCGCTACGGAGGCACCAAACTTTTTTCGGATGGCTCACAAGACGGCGTCGGCGCGGCCGCGTCGCTGAAGCTGGCCACCGAGGAGTTGCTCAAGCGCATCGCCAAGCTGCCCGCGCCCTCGCGGTTGCAACGCGCTCCCAGCGAGAGCAAGTCCACCGATTTGCCGGTCGGTATCTCCGGCCCGGTGGTTCGGCTGCGACCGGGCGCCAAGGTGCGTGAGTGCAACCTGCTGGTGTCCTTGCCGCGCTTTGGTGCCATCCCGCGCCGCAGCACGATCTACATCGGCAACGAGAACACCTACACCGAGCAGCGCTACCGGCGGGCGCTGGCGCGCGCCATCAAGCTGCGCGAAGAGGCCGAAGAGGCTTACCAACTTGAAGCCACCCGCGTCAAGCGCGCCGGTGCGCAGGTGATGGTCGCCAAACAGCAAGCCCGGCGCAGCGCTGCGGCGCGCTGAGAGGGCTTGAACCGAGCCTGTCTGGCCTGTTGGCTGGGCGGGCTTCTGCGCGTCTGTCCTCTTGTCACCTGTCGCCCGATCGACTAAAAACGAATGGATTCGTACAAAAACGAAAACGATTCGCAAATTGTCTGTGCGCATTGGTTTTCGTTTTCCCACAACCCAGGAGACCAGTTCATGCAGCGCAGCCGCCGCCATTTCATTGCTTTAGCCAGCATTTCAGCCAGCGTGTCAGCCATGGGGCTGGCCGGTTGCAGCTCGATGGGCCCCGCGCCCACACCGACCTTCACGCTCGGCATGGCCGACGGCACCCAGCTCTTTGTGCGGCGCTGGCTCGCCGTGCGCGGCACGCCCAAGGGTGTCGTGCAGGTGATCCACGGCGCGGCCGAGCACAGCGCCCGCTACGACCGCTTTGCGAAGCGTCTCAATCAAGACGGCTGGCTTGTTTATGCCGACGACCACCGAGGCCACGCCAACACCCGTGTGCGCACTAAAGCGCTGGGCGATGCCGGCCCCGATGCGTGGAACAAGTTCGTGAGCGACGAGCGCGAGCTCACCGCCCACATCAACCAGCAGCACCCGGGGTTGAAGGTTTTCTTGCTCGGCCACAGCATGGGCTCGTTCATCGCGCAGGACTACGCCGCGCGTTACGGCAACGTGGTGTCCGGCGTGGTGCTCTCAGGCAGCAATGGCGCGCTCGCCAATGCCGACCAAACCGTGGCCGCGGTGAAAGACCTGGCGAAGAAAGACCCGCTGGGCCCATCGCCCGTGTTCGCGTCGGTGTTCGAGTCTTTCAACAAGCCCTTCACCGGCAAGCCCGGCTTTGAGTGGCTGAGCCGCGATGCGGCCGAGGTGAAAAAGTACTCGGAAGACCCGAACTCCGGCTTCCCGTTCAGCAACGAGCTGGTGTCTGACTTCTTCGCCGGCCTGCGCGACCTGTGGAACCCGGCCAACGAAGCGCGCATCCCGAAGAACATGCCGTTCTACGTGGTCAGCGGCGACAAAGACCCGGTGAGCGGCAACACCGCCGGGCTGCAGGTGCTGCTGGC
>JBBRFR010000188.1:0-7656 GCA_038241485.1 Burkholderiales bacterium | reverse complement strand
CGTCACCGGCACCTGGCCGGCCGCCACCGCGGCGGCGCAGCCGCCCGACGAACCGCCGGCCGTGTGCTCCAGCCGGCGTGGGTTGCGGCTTGGGCCGTAGTGAGTGTTTTCGGTGGTGAAACCGTAAGCAAACTCGTCCATGTTGAGCGCGCCCACCAGCACCGCGCCGGCGGCGTGCATGCGCTGCACCAGCACGGCGTCGGCGCTGGCCACGGGTTGGCCGTTGCGCACCTTGCTGCCGGCGCGGGTGGTGACGCCCTCGATGTCAAACAGGTTTTTCACGGCATAGGGCATGCCGGCCAGCGGCGGCAGCGCCTCGCCGCGGGCGCGCCGCGCGTCGATGGCGCGCGCCTCGCGGGTGGCGCGCTCGAAGGTGCCGTCGGTGAAGGCGTTGACACGCGGGTCGGTGACCTCGATGCGCGCGATGCAATGCTCCAGCGCCTCTTCGGCCTGCATCTCGCCAGCGTGTACCGCGCGAACGATGTTGAGACCGTTGATCATGTCGTGGCTCCGGGCAAAGCTCATTCGTTGTCGGTTGGCAAGGGCGCGGGCGGGAACGGCGCGGGGCAATAAATCTCGGCCGGCTCCAGCTCGGGGTGCAGCGGCGCGTCTTTCAGCGCCGCGACCATGGCCTGGGTGCGCGCCAGGTGCAAGGCCACGCGCTCGACCTGGGCGGCGTCGAGCGGCAGGGCCAGAAAGCGCGCCGTGGTGCGCACGTAGTCTTGAACCTCAGTGATTGAACTCAACGCCTGACCTCTCGTTGGAAGATCTCCAGGCTGAGCTTCTTGGTCGCAATGAAGCTCGGCTCTGACAGCGTGGCCACGGTGCGCGGCCGCGCATCACCATAAGGCAAGATCTCTGCCACCCGGGTCGGGCGCTTGGTGAGCAGCAGCACCTGGTCGGCCAGGTAGACCGCTTCTTCGAGGTCGTGCGAGACCAGCAGCATGGTGGTGCCGGTCTGCATGAACACCTCTTGCAGCTTTTCACGGATGAAGAGCGTCATCTCGAAGTCGAGCGCCGAGAAGGGCTCGTCGAGAAACAGCACCTCGGGGCCGTTGGCCAGGGAGCGCATGATCGAGGCGGTTTGTTGCTGGCCGCCCGACAGCTCATACGGGTAGCGCTTGAGGTCGAACTTGACGTCGAATGAGTCCACCAGTTCTTGCATGCGCCGGTCGACCTCGGCCTTGCTGCGGCCTTCGAGCTTGAGCGGGTAGGCGATGTTGTCGATGGTGCGCATCCACGGGAACATGGCTTCGCGGTAGTTCTGGAACACGTAGCCGATCTTGGTGTCTTTGAGCGACTTGCCGTCGAACAAGATCTCTCCCGAATCGATCGGGACCAGCCCGGCAATCATGTTGATCAGCGTTGACTTGCCGCAGCCGTTGGGGCCGAACACCGAGACGATTTTGCCCTTGGGGATGTCGAGGTCGAAGTTTTCGTACAGCGGCCAGCCGGCAAAGTATTTGGTGAGACCGCGGATGGTGATGTGCGTGCCGGCCGGGCCGGGGTGGAACTTGGGGGTTGGCACGTCGGCGAAGACGGGCCCATTCAAGACTGCATTCATCTTCCGCTCCAGTGAACAATGCGGCGCTCTAACAACAAGAAGAGCACGTTGAGCGCATAACCGAGCGCACCGGCGGCCAGGATGGAGGCGTACATGTCTTTGACGTTCATCACCTGCTGCGAGTTGATGATGCGGTTGCCCAGGCCGCTGTCGGCGCCGATGAACATCTCGGCCACGATGACGATCACGAGCGCCATCGACACCGCCGAGCGCAGGCCGACAAAGCTCGGCTGCAGGCTCTCCCAAATCAGCACGTCTTTGAACACCTGCCAGCGTGTGGCGCCCATCACCTTGGCCGCCATCACGCGCTGCTTGCGTGCGTTGATCACACCGTAGGCACTGTTGAACACCACGATCAGAAACGCGCCAAAGGCGGCGATGGCCACCTTGTTGACATCAGACACGCCAAAGATCATCAGGAACAGCGGGATCAGCGCTGACGACGGCGTGGAGCGAAAGAAGTCGATCAAAAACTCCACGCTGCGGTAGGCCTTCTCTGAGCTGCCGAGCAACACACCGAGCGGCATGCCCACGGCAGCGGCGATCAGAAACGCCTGCACCGTGCGCCACACCGTGACGGCAAAGTCGGTCAACAGCGGGCCACCGGCCAGGCCGCTGAAGAGCGCGCCGAGTGCCGCCATCGGGGGCGGCAACAAAATGGCCTTGATGAGCCCCAGGCGCACCACCAGATCCCAGATGACGAAGAGCACGATCGGCCCGATGAAGGGCAGGGCCTTGTCCCAGCTCGGCTTGCGCGGCGCCGCCGCGGGTGCGTTGGCGGCCGGCGGTGACCAGGGCTTGGTCGGGGCGGCGATGGCCGGCTCTGCCGCCGCGGAGGTGGTCGCGTCCATCGTGTTCAGCCCTTGTAGAGCATGGTCTCGACCATCAAGCGCGACGAGAAGATGCCTTTTTCGAAGAACAGGTCGAAAAACTTCTGGAAGTGCGCCACGTCGGCCGGCGTGAATTCGTTGTACATCATGTAGGCCGCCAGAGGCACCTCGCTGGCGAGCGCGCCTTCGATCGGGGTATAGCCCTTCAGGTACTGGCGCGCTTCGACCGACTTGCTGCGCACGTAGGCCACGCCCTTGCCGTAGGCGGCGATGTACTTCTTGGCGGCCTCGGGGTTCTTCTTGATGAACTCCGACGACAGCGAGGCCGAGCCACCAAACCACGGCGCCATCGGGTCACCGAGCACGTAGCGGGCGATCACGCCGGGTTCGAGCACGCGCGTGGTGCCGTTCAAGCGGCCGATGGTGCCGGTGGGCTCCAGCGTGTAGGCGCCGTCGACCTGGCCGGCCGCGAGCGCAGCCACGTGCTGGCCGATCGGCAGCTCGATCACCGTGGCGCCGGTGGCGCCGCCACGCTCGAGCACCGTCTTGGCCAGCGTCACGTTTTGAATGCCGGGGCCGGAGGCGATGCGCTTGCCCTTCAGGTCGGCCATCACCTTGGCGGGGCTGGCCACCGGCACGATCACTTCGTCGAGCACGTTTTTCACGTTGCTCGGGTTGGCGCAGAAAATCTTGAAGGTACCGGGCTGGGCGATTTCGCCGATGGCGATGTTGGCCGAACCGGTGCCGTTGGCCGTGCCGTCGGCGCGGCCCGACAACACGGCTTCCATGATCTGCTGGGCACCGGCGAACTTGAGCGGCTCCACATCCAGGCCGGCTTCCTTGAAGTAGCCGAGTTCGATCGCCGAGTAGAAGGGCAGGCCGGCGGCGATGGGCCAGTAGCCGATGCGGATCTTGGGGCCGCTCTGCGCCCGCAGAATCGCTGGCGCGCCCAGGGCGAGCGCGGCGCCCGCGGTGACCAGGCTGCGGCGGCGAAGGTTGAGGGTGATGTTGCTGCTCATGTAAAAAGTCTCCGGGTAAAAGTGGGCGGGTAACTGTGGGCGGGTAACAGTGGGGAGCGGGGTGACGGGTGCTAGGCGTTCAGCGAGGCGACTGCAGCGACGCGAGGTAAGCCCGCCAGCCGCCAAACGAGGTGATGTCTGTTGCGCCTTCCAACGCAAGTGCTTCGCAGATAAAACCGTGCACCGAGCTGCCGTCTGCCAGCGTCACGCTGCCCAGGCCCAGAGGTGCGGGGATCAGTGCAAGAAAAGAGCCAAGGTTGGCGAGTGGCACGTCCCATACCTCGACGGCAATGGCCGCGCCGCCGCTGGCCACTCGCAGCAGCCCCGGTTTGGGCGGCTTGGTGCCGGGCAGCGCAAAGAAGCGGTACTGCGGCGCGGTGGTGGTGGCTTCGCGCAGCCGCGCGCCACGCTCGATCAGCTGGCCGTTGAGCGGCAGGCCGCTCAGGTGGGCGCCCACCACCGCGATCGGCAGCGTAGGGGCCGCCGCCGGGGTGCGGGTGAGCACGGCGCTGATGCCGCCTTGGCGGCCGAGCGCGCCCAGCGGCAGGTCGAGCTTGGCTTGCCATGCGGCACCAAAGTGCGCCAATGCGGTGTCGTAACCGCCGGGCGCGATGAAGGTCACGCCAAACGGCAGGCCGGCGTCGGTGAAACCAAAGGGCAGCGCCAGCGCGCACCAGCCCAGCAGGTTGACGAAGTTGGTGTACGCGCCGAGCTGCCCGTTCACGCCGAGCGGGTCGGCTGCCACCTCGGCCAGGGTCGGGTGGCCGGGGGCGGTGGGCGTCATCAGCACGTCGACCTGTTGCCAGATGGCTTGGGTGTCGCGCTGCGCGGCGCGCAACTTGTAGAGGCCGCGAAACGCGTCGGTGGCCGTGAAGCCGCGTGCGCTTTCAACGATGCTGCGCACCGACGGGTCAAACGCCTTCGGATTCTGGTCGAGCAGCTTTTGCACCACCGCGTGGCGCTCGGCCACCCAGGGCCCGCCGTACAAGAGGTCGGCGGTGGCGTGCAGGGGCGAGAAGTCGAGCGGCACCACCTCGTGCCCGAGCGCTTGCACGTGGGCGGCGGCCTTGGCAAACAGGGTGCGGTAGCTGCCTTCAGCCTGCGGGCTGCAGAACACCGGCCGCGACGGGATGCCCACGCGCAACACCGGCTTCAGGCGCGCCGGGCCGGCCTCGAACTGGCTGTAGGCGTCGCTCGCGTCGGGCCCTTCGATCAGCGCGAGCACGCGGGCCGCGTCGTCGACCGTGAGCGCCAGCACCGCCACACAGTCGATGCTGCGGCAGGCCGGCAGCACGCCGCCGTTGCCCACACGCCCCGGCGTGGGCTTCAGGCCCACGAGGTTGTTGAAACCGGCCGGCACACGGCCCGAGCCGGCGGTGTCGGTGCCCAGCGCAAACGGCACCTGGCCCATCGCCACCACATAGGCCGAGCCCGAGCTGGAGCCGCCGCTCACGCGGCTTGCATCAAAGCTGTTGGGCACCGCGCCATACGGCGAGCGGGAGCCCACCAGGCCGGTGGCGAACTGGTCGAGGTTGGTCTTGCCGACGGCGATGGCGCCCGCGTCGACCAGCTTTTGCACCACCGTGGCGTGCGCCGTGGCCGCGCCGGTGGCGAAGCCCTTGCAGGCCGCGGTGGTGGGCAAACCGGCCACGTCGATGTTGTCTTTGACAGCGAAGGGGATGCCCAGCAGCGGCTGGGTGTCAAACACCGCCGCGCCGAGGCTCAGCAGGCGCGCGTCGCAGGCGTCGGCCTGGGCCATCAGGGCTTCGTCGCTCAGCCGTGAGATCCAGGCTTCTTGGGCCTGTTGCGACCGCTCGGCCAAAAAGCGCAGCATCCATTGACGCACTGTCATGGTGCCTGCACGCAGGGCTTGCTGCAGCTCGGCCAGGGTTCTGGGTTCAGTCATCGTTCGGCGCCCTCATCTAGTGCATGCCTTCTTGTATGCAAGATGGTTAGCAGGACACGTGCCAGAACCTGGTGCGACGTTCAGGATCTTGGTCAGAATGGAACGACACCACCTGCGAGGCGCCCATGATCTTTCGCCAACTGTTCGAGCCGCTGTCTTCGACCTACACCTACTTGCTCGGCTGCGAGACCACAGGCCAGGCTTTGCTGATCGACCCGGTGGTCAACAGCATCGAGCGTGATCTTGCCGAGATCCAGTTCTTGGGCTTGACCTTGGTCTGCACGGTCGACACGCACATCCACGCCGACCACATCACCGGCGCGCTGCAACTGAAAGAACGCACCGGCTGCCGCATCGCCGCGCCGGCGATGGAGCGCCTGCCCTGTGCCGACGTGGGGGTGGAAGAGGGCAAGCCGTTGCCGTGGGGCGAGATCGTGTTGCAGCCGCTGCACACACCCGGCCACACCGACAGTCACCACGCCTATGTGCTGGGCGGGCGGGTCTTCACCGGCGACGCGTTGTTGATCGACGGCTGCGGGCGCACCGACTTCCAGAACGGCAGCGCGGCCGAGCTCTACCGCAGCGTGACCGGCAAGCTCTTCGCGCTGCCCGACGAACAGTTGGTCTACCCGGGGCACGACTACCAGCAGCGCCGCGTGTCGTCGATCGGGCAAGAGAAGACACGCAACCCACGCCTGGGCAACGCGCGCTCGTTGCAGGAGTTCGAGCAGATCATGGCCGGGCTGAACCTGCCCTACCCGAAGTTCATTGACCACGCCGTGCCGGGCAACCAGCAATGTGGCCAGTGCCCCGAAGACCTGCCCGAACACATGCAGGCCTATTGCGCCAAGATGACCGACAGCCCACAGGGCTGAAGCCCGTGGCGTGCTGGCGGGCAAACGCAGCGGCTCCACCCGACATGCGCTAGCTTGATTCGCGACCTGCCTTGGCTCCGAGTTGTCGCGGAATGGGGAAAGCTCAATCAGGACGGTGTTTTTGAGTCGGCCCTGACGAGGGCAGGGCGAGGGCGCGCTCCAACAGCAGCGCACGCTCGCGCTCGTTGCGTGCCAGTGCAGCAGCGCGCTCGAATTCGGCACGTGCTTCGTCGTGGCGGCCCAGCTTGGCCAGCAGGTCGCCGCGCACGCTGGGCAGCCATTGGTAGCTTTGCAGCGCGGGCTCGTCGCGCATCGCGTCGACGATGGCCAGCCCCTCGGCCGGGCCGAAGGCCATGCCCACCGCCACCGCGCGGTTGAGCTCGACCACCGGCGAGGGCACGGTCTGCGCGAGCGCGTCGTAGAGCGCGACGATCTGCGCCCAGTCGGTGTCGGCGGCGCTGCGGGCGCGGGCGTGGCAGGCGGCGTTGGCGGCTTGCAGTGCGTACAGCCCGAGCGAGCCGCCCAAAGCATCGACCCGTTCGAGCCCGGCGAAGCCACGGCGGATCAGCAGTTGATCCCAGCGTGCACGGTCTTGGTCGAGCAGCAGCACCGGCCGCCCTTGGGCGTCAACCCGCGCCGCGGTGCGCGAGGCCTGCAGCTCCATCAAGGCCACCAGCCCATGCACCTCGGGCTCGTCGGGTGCGAGGCCGGCGAGCACGCGGCCCAGGCGCACGGCTTCGTCGCACAGGGCGGGGCGCATCCAGTTGTCACCAGCGGTGGCGGTGTAGCCCTCGTTGAAGATCAGGTAGATCACTTCGAGCACCGAGGCCAGGCGCACCGCGATGGCGTCGCCACGCGGCAACTCGAACGGCACCTTGGCCGCACTCAGCGTGCGTTTGGCGCGCACGATGCGCTGCGCGATGGTCGGCTCGGGCATCAGATACGCCCGCGCGATCTCAGCCGTGCTCAAGCCCCCCAGCAACTTGAGCGTGAGCGCCACACGCGCCTCGGTCGACAGCACCGGGTGGCAGGCGGTGAAGATGAGGCGCAGCAGGTCGTCACCGATCTGGTCGGCACGGGCGGCGTCGAGGGCGTCGACGAAGTCGGGCACGATCAAGGCCTCTTGTGCTTCGAGCTCATGGCCGATCTCCTCGTGCTTGACGGCGAGCAGCTTGTCGCGGCGCAGGTGGTCAAGCGCGCGGTTCTTGGCCGTGGTCATCAGCCAGGCGCCGGGGTTGTTGGGCACGCCCGACTCGGGCCAATGCTCCAGCGCCGCCACCAGCGCGTCTTGGGCCAGCTCTTCGGCCAGGCCGACGTCGCGCACCAAGCGCGCCACGCCGGCAATGATCTTGGCCGCCTCGATGCGCCAGACGGCATCGATGGCCTTTTGTGTGGTGACGGTCATCGAAGCGCGTGTCAGCCGGGGCCGAGCCGTCTCAAGGCGGCTGACCGCCCCCTTGGG
>JBBRFR010000187.1:0-7806 GCA_038241485.1 Burkholderiales bacterium | reverse complement strand
AGACGATGCTGCCGATCACGTTGATGCCGAACATGCGCTGCAGGCGCGCGACGCTCATCTCGTCGACCCGCGCCGCCACGTCGACCACCCCCGCGTTGTTGACCAGGCCGGCCAGGCGCGGCAGCTCGGTGTCGATGCGTTGGAACATGGCCAGCACCTGGGCCTCGTCGGCCACATCGGCCTGCAACGCCAGCGCCTTGCCGCCCACGGCCTCGATGGCCTGCACCACCGACTGCGCCGCCGCCGCATCACGTGTGTAGTTCACCGCCACCGCCCAGCCCTCACGCGCGCACAACACCGCGGTGGCCGCGCCGATGCCGCGGCTGCCGCCGGTGACCAGCACGGTGCGCTCAGTCGGGGGCATCTTCTTTCGACTTGTCATCGAGCGTGGCTTGCATGTCCGCGACACCTTGCAGGAACTGCGTGGTGTCCACCGGCTTGGCCACCCGCAAGGCGGGCGGGAAGAGGTGGTTCATGTACAGCTCTTCACCCAGGCGGTCACTGGTCTGCACATTGCGCCAGACACTCACCCCCACCCCCAGCACCAGGCTGGCGACGGCAAAACCGAAGGTGCGGCGCGGGTGGTGCGGCTCGACCGCCTGCAGGTGAAAGTAGAGCACCGCGCTGAGGATGGCGAAGTCGAACACGAAGCCGAAATCGGTGAGCCACGGCCACGAGAAGGCAAACGCCAGCAGGCCCGTGGCCAGCGTCACCGCCTCCCAGGTGAGCACGGCGATCAGCAGCACCCGCAGGTGCCAGCCAAAGTGGCTCTCGCGTGTAAACACCTTGGACAACAAGGTCCACAAACCGGCCCAGCCCAGCGCCATCGTCAGCGCCGACACCGTCACCGAGCCCAGCGCACGCACGAAGTTGTCGGGGTCGCTGTCGAGCCAGATGCTGAAGACCAGGGTCAGCGCGGCCGCCAGCGCCAGCAGCGCCAGCGTGGGCAGGTCTTGCGTGAGCACGCGCGTCACCCCGAGCGGCTGCTCAGGCGCAAGGCTGTGGCTCGCAAGCCGCAGACGCAGGTGTGTGCGGCCGGCGACCAGCAGCGCGACGCTGTGGCCCACCGGCGCACGCGCACCGGCAGCGAGGCGCCGCACATCAAACTGCACACCGTTGAGGCTGTCGCCCACCGTCAGCTGCAGCTGGCCTTGTTCGTCGGGGGCGACGCTGAAGTGGTGGGCCGCCGTGTGGGCGTCGTCGAGCACCAGGTCGTTGTCGAGCGCACGGCCCACACGCAGCGGCCACTCGCGCACGGCCACGCTGTGGCGCACGCTGCCGTCGCGGTCGAGCACTTCGAGCACGGCCAACACCGTCATGGTTTCACCCACGCGTAGGCATCGAGGTAGTGCTGGCTGAGCTTCATCGCGTTGGGGTAGCTCACACCTTGCACATCAAAGCGGCCTTGCACACCGGCCTGCGGCTGGTCGAGCGTGGTCACCAACACCGACAGGTCGTACAGCTGTGGCAGCTTCTTGTAGGCCCGCAGGCAGACCACGGCGCGCAGCACCAGGCCCTTGCGGTCGACGTAATCTTGATGGCATTGGGGCCTGGTCTGGTGCTGTTTGCCCAAGCGGGCAAAACCCTCGTTGCGAAAGCTCGCCGAATACTGCGCGGCAAAACGCAGCGTGCCGAGCTTGCTGCCGTCGTAAGCCTCATGGCGTGTGGCCAGGGTGCCGGTGTTGAAGTCGCCGACGAAAACGCGCGTGTCCATCACGCAGTCGGAGCGCTCGAAGTCAAGGCCGCCCGTGCGCGAGGGCTCGCTGCTGCCCCAGCAGCGCATAAACCGGTCTTGTGGCACCGGCACCGTGTAGCGCGGGTGGGTGGCGGGCTTCCAGCCCTGGGCGATGAAGCGTTCGGTGAGCGCCTGCTGGTGCTCCATCAGCTGCGCGGTGACGATGGGCCAGGCGGCGCCCTTCAAGGGCGGGGCCTCGCGTCCACGCGCCAGCAAGGCGCTGGCAAACGAAGCGGGCACCAGAAAGCTCACCTGCTCGCCATCCACCCGGCGCGCCACATTGACGCCGATCACACGGCCCTCTTGATCGAGCGCAGGGCCACCGCTCATGCCACCACTCAAGGAGCCGGCAAAAAAGATCTGCGGGTAAAAGCTGCGCTCGACCAGGCCGTTGTAGTTGCCCTCGATCACCGCAAAACCCACGTCGAGCGGGTTGCCCAGCGAGTACATGCGCTCACCCTGGGCGAGCTTGTCGGTTTCGCGCCGGAAGCTGAGTGCGTCGTAGCTCGCGGGCTGTTTGGCGCCACTCATCTTCAGCAGGGCCAGGTCGTGACGCACGTCGATCATCAAGATCTGCACCGGCGCTTCGCGGCCATCGGCGGTGACCGACACCAGCTCGTGCCGTTCGGGCTTGAGCGCGGCCTCGCTCACCACATGGAAGTTGGTGATCAGGTGGCCTTCTTTGCTCACCAGAAAGCCCGAGCCCACCGAGGTCTGGCTGGCCTGGCCCTTGAGCACGGTGCGGATCTGCACCAGCTGCGAACGCGCCTGTTCATACACCTTGCGCGCCGACAGAGACACCGGGGCCGACGCTGCCGGCTCAGGCGCGACAGGTGGCGCCGCAGCGAACGCCGGGGCCAACACACTCAAACTGACACTCGCGCAAACAGCAAGCGCCGCGGCGAGGCGCAGAAGGAGGGATTTCATTGCGATTCATTCTACGGGCGGGTGTGGCGCGCACACCCGCGTACACCCGCCTCGCGATGAATCAGCGTGTCGTCACGGTGGTGATCAATGGCACTCGCCGCCGCCCGGTGGGCAGGCGATGGCATTGCTTTGCAGGTCGAGCCCGTCGCCCATGCGGCCATACAGCGCCAGCATCTTGTAGCTGCCGGTCTCGACGCCGCTGCTGCCGTTGTTGAGCGTGATCGCGGCCGAGGTGGCGCTCGGTGAGAAGCGCCGATCCTGGCTGATGCGCCCGGTGTCGCCGTCACCACAACGTGCGCGGTCGGTGCAAAAGGTGGCGCCGTTCACGGCCATGCTGCCGCGGCCGAAGGCCCAGGCGGCGTTGTAGGTGCCGCTCGCGTTGGCGGCGAGGGTCAGGTCGAACAAGGCTTGTCGTGCCGTGGGTGTGAGGTCGGTCCAGGGCAGGTTGGGCAGCTGGGCTGTGGTGGGCGGCACCCCTTCGACTTCGACCTCGAACACGCTCTGGCCGGAGACAGGGAAGGCGGTGGTGCAGTTGGTGTCACTGAACAGAGACACCGTGACCGTGCGGCCGCCGCGGAAGAAGTTGCGCACCACGGCGTCACCTTCGGTGCCGTCGGGCAGGGTGACCCAGGTGTCGTCGCCGCTGCGCAGCGCACCCACCAGCGGGTCCAGGCTGTGCTGGTTGCTCATCGCGTTTTGTTGCCACAGCGACAGGCGGCGCGCACCGCCGCCGTAGTTCTTGTAATACGCGACCGTCACCACCGCCTGCGATGCATCACGCTGCGTGACTTGCGCACACTGCAAGCCGGTAAGCGCCGGGATGTCGAACGCAATCGCGCGGGCGTAGCTGATGCTGGTGTTGCCACCCTGGTAAAGCACGTCGCGCTGGGCCTTGGCCGCGGCGTGAATCGGCACCACGCTCAAGTCGCCGAGAAACTTCCAGACACCGCTTTCGCGGGTGACACCCATGCCCTGCCCCACCGGTTCGACGCCGCCTTCCGGGGTTTGCAGCACAAAGCTCACGCGGCACACGGGCTCGGCACCGATGAAGTCACAGCGGCCCAGCGTGGGGCTGAGCAGGCGTGAGCCGAACATTTCCTGGGCGGCAAACATGCTGCACAAACTGTTGCCCACCTGGGCGGCGCCGGTGAGGCTGCCGCCTTCGTCGTCGCTCATGCGGGCGCTGCTCGCCATCGAGCTGGCCATGCCGGTGCTGGCGTGGCCGCAGGCCTCGGCGCTCTGCATCGCAGTGCTCATGTTGTGGAACAAGGTCTCCAGGCCGGTCAGCGACAGGTTGGTGGCGGCGCTGTTCACCGTGACCGAGCCGGCCGTGGTGGTCTGGTCCAGGTAGATGTTGCCGCTGCCCAGGCGCGGCGTGATCTGCACAAAGGGCGAACCGTCGACGCCGGTGTTGATGCCGATGCTGTCGAGCAGCTTGTCGTAACCGGTGCGTGAACCACCTGCCAGGCTGCCGCTGACAAAATTGAAATCGGTCGCCACATTGCCCGACATCACGCCCGCCAGGCTGCTGCGAAGGCGGTCTTGTGCGGCGCCGACGGCACTGCCGGTGAGGGCCGAGCCATCGCCGCTCATCAGGTCTTCAGGCGACTGGTTGGTGGCGAGCAGCACGGTGGCGGTGGTCAGCGGTGTCACGTTGGCCGTGCCCGGGCCTTGCGTCACCGAATAGATGCACTGGTAATTGGCGCCGGCATAACCGCAGGCCTCGATGCGGTAAGGCCCGGTGCCGCTGAGGGTGGGCACGCTGTAGCTGCCGTCGTCTGCCACGGTGATGCCCGACGCGACCACCGTGCCGCTGGCGTCGATCACCCGCAAGGTGCCACCGGTGATGGGGGCACCCACCGCCACGGTGCCGCTCAGCTGCGCGGTCGGCGTGGGTTGCACGGGGGTGGAAGAGGCGCTGGGGTTGCCTCCGCAGGCCGACAAAATCGCGGCACCAAGAACACTCAGCACGAGGCTGGCACGGGGGGAGATGGGGTTCATGGGCTTCATGGGGTTCCTCGCAGGCAGACGCAAACGCGCGCGCATCGCAGGCCAGGACACACTCCTGGTCGACCGCTCGTGGCAGGTCTTCGGCTGCGGCTCCACGCCACTTGAGGGCACAAGGTCAGCAAACGTGACATTTGCCCGGCCCGTGAGAAAAGCGGGCGCCTCAAAAAAAAGGAAGCTCAAGGCCGAGACCCCACACGGGGCCGCAGTGGTGAAAGCGACTGGTTTCAAGGGCGACTGATTCGTGCACTATGCTGCGATCACACCCCCACCGCCAGGAGTCTTGACGATGAAGCGCTTCACCACCCCCCTCGCCTGCCTCACCGTTGCACTGGGGGCCGCCGCCCTGCCGGCGCTGGCGGCCTCGTCTGCCGCTTCGTCGGCCTCGGAGGGCGCTTCGGCCTCGGTGGGCAGCGTGTCCACCTCGTTCGAGACCTCGAGCGACAGCTCCTCCAAAAAAGACAAGACCGCTGCCGGTGACTACAAGGTCATTGAAGTGGCAGAAGTGGCCGAGCGGCCCGGCACCCTGCGCATGAAGCTGCAGCCGGTGGCCCAGGCCGACGACCAAGACAACAGTTTCTTCCTCTACGTGCCCGCTCAAACGTTGGCGCAAAGCCAGGTGGCCGCCGGGCAGATCGTGGCGGCACGCCAGCGCCCGTATGGCGTGGAGTTCGCCCGGGGCGACACCGGCCGCGCCTTCTTCCTGGTGCTGCACGACGCTTGGCACCGCGAGCTTCAATCCACCGCCGTGGTGCTTTGAGCCGAGGCTGGCGCGGCGCGGCCACGCTGCTGCTCGGGGCTTGGCTGGTTTCAGCCAGCAGCCACGCCGCCAGCCTGCGCTTTTGTGACCGCCCGCTGGCGTTGAACGCGGCGCAAAAAGACAAACTCTTTCGCCTGGGCGGTGTCATCAAGGCCGAGCTGGAGGCGAGCGGCCACACGGTCGCGCTGATGTCACGTTCGGGGCTCGACCTGAGCCGCTTCGGGCAACGCTACTCACACGCCGGCTTCAGCCTCAAGCACAGCCCCGACACACCCTGGGCCATCCGCCAGCTCTACTACGCCTGCGACGAAAAGCGCCCACGCATCTACGACCAGGGTGTCTCCGGTTTCCTGCTCGGCACCGAAGACCCGGCCATCGGTTATGTGTCGGTGGTGTTCATGCCGCAAGCCGAGTCTGAGCGGCTGGAGCGCGCCGCACGCGACAACCGCCAGGCATTGTCATTGCTCAGCGCGACCTACAGCGCCAACGCCTATGCCTTCGGCCTGCAATACCAGAACTGCAACCAGTGGGTGGCCGAAATGCTCGCCGCTGCGTGGGGTGCCCTGCCGCTCGATGACAGCGCCCGCGCCCAGGCCCAGCGCTGGCTGCAAGACAAGGGCTACGCCCCCAGCGTGATCGACGTGGGCGACCGCATCCTGATGTGGTTTGCGAATCTCATGCCCTGGCTGCACAGCGACGACCACCCGAGCGAGAACCTGCGCCAAGCGCACTACCGCATCAGCATGCCGGCGTCGATCGAGAGCTTCATTCAGCAGACCGTGCCCGATGCCACACGCATGGAGTTTTGCCACACCGACCAGCACATCGTCGTCCGCCGCGGTTGGACACCGATTGCCGAAGGCTGTCTGCCCGGCACCAGCGACACCGTCATCGCGCTGGACAAATAAGCGAGCGAAGCAAGCGCCCCAGCAACGCCCGTGGAACCGGCTTTGCCGGGCCACCAGGCGGCGCCCCTCGGGGGCAGGAGCGAAGCGACTGGGGGGCTCTATTTCGCCGTAGGCATCACGAATTCGGCCCCCTTGGCAATGCTCGCCGGCCAGCGCTGCATCACGCTTTTCTGCTTGGTATAGAAGCGCACCCCTTCTTCGCCGTAGGCGTGCATGTCGCCAAAGAGGCTCTTCTTCCAGCCGCCAAACCCGTGCCACGCCATCGGCACCGGAATCGGCACGTTGATGCCCACCATGCCGACCTGAATGCGCCGCGCAAACTCGCGTGCCACGTTGCCATCGCTGGTGAAACAGGCCACACCGTTGCCGAACTCGTGTGCGTTGACAAGGTTCACGGCCGCAGCAAAGTCGGGCACACGCACCACCACGAGCACCGGGCCGAAGATCTCTTCCTTGTAGATCTTCATCTCGGGCGTGACGTGGTCGAACAAGCTGCCGCCGAGCCAGAAGCCGCCCTCATGGCCGGCAACGGTGAGGCCTCGGCCGTCGACCACCAGCTGGGCACCTTCGCTCACCCCGTGCTCGATGTAGCCGGTGATGCGCTCCAACGCCTGGCGCGTGACGATGGGGCCCATCTCGGCGTCGAGCTCCATGCCGTTCTTGATCTTCAGTGTCTTGGCGCGGGCCGCGAGGGCGGGCACCAGCTGGTCGGCCACGTCACCCACCGCCACCGCCACGCTGATGGCCATGCAGCGCTCACCGGCCGATCCGTAGCCGGCGCCGATCAGTGCGTCGACGGTCTGCTCCAGGTCGGCGTCGGGCATCACCACCATGTGGTTCTTGGCGCCGCCCAGGGCCTGCACCCGCTTGCCGTGGTGGGCGCCGGTTTCGTAGATGTACTGCGCGATCGGCGTGGAGCCGACGAAGCTCACCGCCTTCACATCGGGGTGGGTGAGTAGCGTGTCGACCGCGAGCTTGTCGCCTTGCACCACATTAAAAATGCCGTCAGGCAGGCCGGCCTCCGTCAGCAGCTCGGCCATGAAAATCGCGGCCGAGGGGTCACGTTCGCTCGGCTTCAACACAAACGCATTGCCGGCCGCAATGGCCACCGGGAACATCCAGCACGGCACCATGCACGGGAAGTTGAACGGCGTGATGCCGGCCACCACGCCGAGCGGCTGGCGCATCGTCCAGTTGTCGATGCCGGTGGACACCTGCTCGGTGTAGTCGCCCTTCAGCAGCTGCGGGATGCCGCAGGCGAACTCGATGATGTCGATGCCACGGCTCACCTCGCCCTGCGCATCGGTGAACACCTTGCCGTGCTCGGCGGTGATCATCGCGGCCAACGCGTCCTTGTGCTGGTTCATCAGCGCGAGGAAGTTGTGCATCACGCGGGCGCGGCGGATCGGCGGCGTGTTGGACCAGCCGTCGAATGCGGCCCGCGCGGCCGCGACTGCCGCGTCGACGTC
>JBBRFR010000186.1:0-7842 GCA_038241485.1 Burkholderiales bacterium | reverse complement strand
AAGCGCGCCACCTTGAAGTCGGGGCGGGGGTCACGGCCCGGTTTTTCCAGCTCGGCAAAGATGTCTTTCACCGTGATGGCGCCGAACTTGTCGTCGGCGAAGGCATCGGGCTTGAGCGCACGCAGCACGTCGCTGCGGCCCATCACCTCGGCCGCGGGCTTGGCCACGGCCTTGAGGATCTTCTCAACCACCGGGTAGGTTTCGGGGTGCACGCCCGATTGGTCGAGCGGGTTGTCGCCGTTGCGAATGCGCAAGAAGCCCGCGCTCTGCTCAAATGTCTTGGCGCCCAGGCCGCTCACGTCGAGCAACTGCTGCCGGCTGCGGAAGGCGCCGTTGGCATCACGCCAGCGCACGATGCTGCTGGCCACGGCGGTGCTCAGGCCCGATACACGCGCCAGCAGCGGCGCCGAGGCGGTGTTCAAGTCGACACCGACCGAGTTCACGCAGTCTTCAATCACCACGTCGAGGCTCTTGGCCAGCTCGCTCTGGTTGACGTCGTGCTGGTACTGGCCCACGCCGATGCTCTTGGGGTCGATCTTCACCAGCTCGGCCAGCGGGTCTTGCAGGCGGCGGGCAATGCTCACCGCACCCCGCAGGGTCACATCAAGCTCGGGCAACTCTTTGCTCGCGAACTCGCTCGCCGAGTAGACCGACGCACCGGCTTCGCTGACCACCACCTTCTCGATGTGGGTGCCGGGCGCCAGCTGTTGAATGCGCTTGATGAGATCGGATGCCAGCTTGTCGGTTTCGCGGCTGGCGGTGCCGTTGCCGATGGCGATGAGGTTCACGCCATGCGTTGCGCACAGGCGACCGAGCGTGTGGATAGAGCCTTCCCAGTCCTTGCGCGGCTCGTGCGGGTAGACGGTGTGGGTGTCGAGCACCTTGCCGGTGGCGTCGACCACGGCCACCTTCACGCCGGTGCGAATGCCCGGGTCCAGCCCCATCACCACACGCGGGCCGGCCGGTGCGGCGAGTAGCAGGTCGCGCAGGTTTTCGGCAAACACCTTGATCGCCACTTTTTCGGCGCCTTCGCGCAGTCGGCTGAACAAGTCGCGCTCCAGGCTCAGGCTGAGCTTGACCTTCCAGGTCCAGGCGACCGTCTTGCGGATCAGGTCGTCAGCCGGCCGCTTGGCGTGGCTCCAGCCCAGGTGGATGGCGATACGCCCTTCGGCCTGGGACGGCTGCCCCGGCACCAGCTCTTCATCGAGCACCAGCTTGGCGTCGAGAAACTCCTGCGTGCGGCCACGAAACACCGCCAGCGCGCGGTGCGAAGGCACACGGTTGATGGGCTCGTCGTAGTCGAAGTAATCGCGAAACTTGGAAATGTCAGGGTTGTTCTCGTCCTTGCCGTCCATCAGCTTGGAGCGCAGCAGCCCTTCCTCCCACAACCAGGTGCGCAGCTTGCCCACCAGAGCGGCGTCTTCGGCCCAGCGCTCGCTGAGCAGATCGCGCACACCGTCGAGCACGGCCAGTGCGTCGGCAAAACCGCCTTCGGCGTTGATGAACGCGGGAGCCTCGTCCAGCGGCACCCGTGTCGGGTCGGCAAACAGCTTGTCGGCCAGCGGCTCCAGGCCGGCTTCGCGGGCGATCATGCCCTTGGTGCGACGGCGCGGCTTGTAGGGCAGGTAGATGTCTTCGAGCTCTTGCTTGGTCGGTGCATTCTCGACGGCTGCACGCAGCTCGGGCGTCAGCTTGCCTTGTTCGTCGATGCTTTTGAGCACCGCGGCGCGGCGCTCTTCCAGCTCACGCAAGTAGCCGAGGCGCGCTTCCAGGTCACGCAACTGCGTGTCATCGAGGTTGTCGGTCGCCTCTTTGCGGTAGCGGGCAATGAAGGGAACCGTGGCGCCACCGTCTAGCAGCTCCACGGCTGCATTCACCTGGGCCGGGCGAACCTTCAGTTCGGCGGCCAACTGCAGAAGAATCTTGTTCAAAACGAGGGGCCCGTGACAGGGCTGCAAGGGAAAGCGGCGGAGTTTGCCACACGGTCACAAGCACCTCCCCGCCACCCACGGGTGCTCAGGGCTTGGTGGTGGCGGCGCCCTGGATCAGGCCTTGTTGATCCTGCGGCAACTGCGCGCGCAGCTGGTCGAGCTGCTCCTTCTTGTCGCTTTCGCTCAAGGCCTCGTTCTGGTTGATCAAGGCCGCCTGCATCACCAGGCGCGCGTTCTGGTTCTCCTGGGCGAACAGGGCGGTGGCGGTGGCGTCATCGAAGTGGCGGCGCTGCAGCACCGCGAGCTGATCGAAATACGCACCGACCGCCGCCGGCGTGTCAGGGATGCCCATTTGTTGCAGCTCACCCTTCATGTCGCCCAGGTAGGCGCGGTAGCCATGGAACATCTTGATGGCCTTTTCGGCGTCGTCCTTGGGCAGGCCGTTGCGCAAGGTCCATTCGAGCTTTTCGATCTCTTGCGCTGCGGGCGTGTCGGACATGTTCATCAGCAAGGTGTCGAGCGTGGAGCGGGTCTCCTGGTCAATGTTCAGGCCGCCGGCAAAGCCGAGGTCGAACAGGCGTGACGCGTCCAGCTTGTTGCCCATCAGGTCGATCTCGACCACCTTGCTGTTGTCAGCACTCGCCGCTTGCCGCGGCGCAGAGCCGCCGATTGTGGCAACAGCCCCGGCCGCAGTGGGCTCGGCGGGCAACGCCGATTTGTCACTTCGCGGCGAGGTGAACCACCAGCCCAGGGCGGCCAGCACCGCTGTCACGCCCAAGAGGGAAAAGATTCGGCTCTTCAGATCAGTCATCTCGGCGACCCTTTTTTCTGTGCACGAAAGTCCACTATTTGTGACTTCTGCGCCCATCGGCGTTCACACCCATCAGGTCGCAGCATAGCGGGAGCTTCCCATATGATCAGCGGTACTTTCTGATTTTCTATAGACAAATCAGGCAGTTGACGGAAATCTAGGGCAGCGCCTTCGGATCGTTGAGGGTGCCCTGCAAGCCCCTCTCAAACGTCGCCAGGGAAACCGATATGCACATTAATTGAACGATCGTGCAAAAATTCGCTCTCACAGCGCCGGTTTATCGCGTTGTGTGCACGAATATCCACAATTTCTTCGCCTTGCCTGCTTGGTGCGTTTGACTGCCTGCCAACCGATCGACTGAACTGCAGCCTTTTGCCATGAAAACTTCACAAGTTTCATAGGTAAACATGCGTTCGAATGGAGTTCGACCAAGCTTTTCTCCGAAATGTTCTTTTTGACTCAGGCTCGTGTCAGGGAAATCGATATTGGATAAAAGTGATCATCCGTGCATTATTTGATCACCCCTTGAAGAATGCCCCTTCAACGAGAGGTTTCGTGATCTGCCGCAACGCAGCGCGGAAGTTCAACCCACCCTCAAGACAGGAGACAGCATGAAAATCACAGCGCACACCGCCGCGCGAGGCGTCGCGAGCTTTGCCAAGGCCTCCCTTTTTGTCGCTGCGTTTGCAGTGTCCGCACTGGCCCATGCGCAGTACCAAAAAGGCCCGGACCCCACCGTGTCGGCCCTCGAGCGCACCGGCTCGTTTGCCACCCGCACCACCACCATCTCGCGCTACAGCGCGAGCGGCTTCGGCGGCGGCACGATCTACTACCCCACCGCCTCGGGCAGCTATGGCGCTATCGCCATCTCGCCGGGCTTCACGGCCTATCAGTCATCGATCAGCTGGATGGGCACGCGCCTGGCTTCGCACGGCTTCGTGGTGATCACCATCGACACCAACACCACCTCGGACCAGCCCGACAGCCGCGGCCGCCAGCTCAAGGCCGCCCTGGATCGCGTGGTCAGCCTGAGCCGAAGCAGCAGCAGCCCGCTTTACAACAAGGTCGACAGCACGCGCCTGGCCGTGGCCGGCCACTCCATGGGCGGTGGTGGCACGCTGGCAGCGGCTCGCGACAACCCGTCGTACAAGGCGGCGGTGCCGCTCGCGCCATGGCACACCACCAAGAGTTGGTCGCGCGTTTCGGTACCCACGCTGATCATCGGCGGCGAAACCGACACGATCGCAGGGGTGTCCAGCCACTCGATCCCGTTCTACACCAGCCTGCCCAGCTCAACGAAAAAGGCCTACATGGAGTTGAACGGCGAAGGCCACTTCTTCCCCCAGTTGTCGTCCAACTACCCGCTGGTCGGCCGCTACATGATCTCGTGGTTCAAGCGTTTCGTGGACGGCGACAGCCGCTACAGCCCCTTCCTGTGCGGTGCGCCGCACCAGGCTGACCTGGGTGGTGGCTACTTCGGCGACATTTCCGACTACCGCAAAAACTGCCCGTATTGATTCACGGGCTGGCGCGTGAGGCGTCGGGAGACGATTCACGCGCCGCAAGCCAACGCAGCACGCCTGCGCCAGCCACACGCGCGCTGGCCAGGCAGGCGGTCAAGAGGTAGCCCCCGGTGGGGGCTTCCCAATCCAGCATCTCACCCACACAAAACACGCCCGGCTGCGCACGCAGCATGAGCCCATCGTCGAGCGACTCCAGACGCACGCCACCCGCGCTGCTGATGGCCTCGTCGATCGGCCGTGCCGCGACCAGCCGCAACGGCAAAGCCTTGATGAAGGCCGCCAGGCGGGCCGGGTCGGCCATGTCGCCGCGCTGCACCACTTCGTACAAGAGGCCGGCTTTCACGCCGTGCACCCCAAGCCGGGTTTTCAGGTGGGTCGACAAGGAACGCGGGCCGCGCGGGTGAGCGAGTTCATCGTGAACCCATTCCAGGCTGCGAGCGGGCAACAGATCGATGTGCACCGTGGCGCTGCCGTGCACCTCGATCGCGTCGCGCAGGTGGCTCGAAGCGGCGTAGACCAGACTGCCTTCGACGCCGGTTTCAGTCGCGATGAATTCGCCCGTTTGCTCGAAGCGCACGCCTGCATCGCTCGCAAACCTGAGCGCCACCGATTTCAGCGGCTCGCCTGCGTAACGGCTGCGAAAGTGCTCTGTCCAGCCAATGTCGAAGCCGCAGTTCGCCGGCCGCAGCGGCGCCACATCGGCACCACGCTGCGCGAGCCAGGGTGCCCAGGCGCCATCCGAGCCCAGGCGTGACCAGCTGCCGCCGCCCAGCGCCAGCAAGACCGCATCGGCCTCGACTCGCAGCTCACCTTGTGGCGAAGAAAAGCGCAATGCCGCTGTCGACCCTTCGGCAAAACCCAGGCAGCGGTGCCGCATGTGAAAACGCACACCGCTCGCACGCAAGCGCGCCAGCCAGGCGCGCAGCAGCGGCGCGGCCTTCAGGTCGGTCGGGAACACCCGCCCCGACGAGCCGACAAAGGTGCTCACCCCCAGGCCCTGCGCCCACTCGCGCAGCTGCTGCGGGCTGAACTCTCCAAGCCATTGCTCCAGCTGCACACGGCGTGGGCCGTAGCGCGACAAAAACGGTTCCAGCGCCTCGCTGTGGGTGAGGTTCAGGCCGCCCTTGCCGGCGAGCAAAAACTTGCGGCCCACCGAGGGCATGCCGTCGTACAGGTCGACCTGCACACCGCCGGCGGCCAGCACCTCGGCGGCCATCAGGCCCGCAGGGCCACCACCGACGATGGCAACGCGGGGCGAAGAAGTGGTTGAAGTCATGGCGAATCAGCAGGCGGCGGGTTCGCATTGTCTGCGAGCCCGCGCCGCGCCGATTCAACCGCGCCAATTCAGGTCACATCGATCACTTCGTTGCCAAGTGCCTGGGCAGCCGCGCCCAGGCCCGCCGCCGTGCGCTCCATGGCCGAGGAGGCATCGGCAATGCCGGTGGCCACGTCGAGCGTCAGGCTCACCGCCACGTCGACCCATTTCACCCAACCGGGGATGCCGTCTTTCATGGCGTCGAGCGCTTTCTCAAAATGTTCCTGGCGCTTCTCGGCGCGCTCGATCGCTTCGTTGACCTTGATGGTGGATTTGAGCAGCTCATCCAATGCCTTCTCGATCTTCTCGACGTGCATCGCGATCTTGCCCACCTTGTTGGCCGGCAGCGCCCTCTTGGCCACCGCGAGGGCCTTGTCTTGCTTGGCCTGCTCGTCCATCGCCTCGTAGATGGTTTCAGACAAGGCCTTCGACTTCTTCTCGATCTTGGCAATGTCGATCTTGTGGATCTCGATGTGCGACTGGCAGTTCTTCAGGCTGGGCGTCTCAACCCCCAGCAGCTTGCTGAACACGTTCAGGCCGATCTCTTTCGCGCCCTGCGCCACCTTGCCGCTGGTCTTGGCCTTGGCGTTCTCTTCGTTCATCAGCTTCTTGAGTACCGTGAGCTCGGCCTGGATCAGCTTGCCCGCCTTGTCGGCGTCGAGCGCGAGCTTCACGATCTCTTGCCCGATGGCCAGGCCGCCTTTGACGATGCCCACGATGCCCAGCGGCGACAGCGCCCCCGCCGTCACCACCGACAGCACCGCTCCACCCGTCACCAGCACCGCCGTGAGGGCGATCTTGCCGCCGCACTTGACGCGAAACCGGGTCAGCTCCTTTTGGCCCTTCTTGTAGTCGTTGATCAGCTTCTCGCACAGATCGGCCATCTCGTCGCTGGCGGTCTTGGCGCCCTTCTCCAGCAAGACCTGCACATCGCGTGTGAAGGCAGCGCCCGTCTTGGGGTCAAACTTCTGCGCCTTGGCTTCGGCCGCGAGGATCTGCTTTTCCACCTCGTCCATCGCCGAGCGCGCCTTCGCGGCCGCCGCGGACTGCATTTTCTGCAACCAGCTGGGGTTCTTGGCGAGAGCGGCGTAGAGCTCGTCGTCGAGCTCGATCAGCACCTCGAGTCGCATGGTCTTGGGCAGCTCGATGCGCTTGAGCTTGCTGCCCACTGAGGTCTTGAGGTACTTGACGGCGTCGTACTCCACCGCGTTCCACTTCTTCGTTCCCATGACTCGGCTCCTTCTTGGATGCTGCGCAGCGTAGCCGCCCAGTGGGGCCGCTTCAAAGTGACAAAAGTACCGACCCCTTGATGTGGGGGCTCAGCACGTAAGAACAGCGGCCGGTGTTTCGACTAAGGCGCACACCGCCAGCGAAAGACCCACCATGCCCTCGCGCGCTGCCATGCTGTTGACCACCCTTGCCTGCGCGGCCTTGCCGGCACAGGCCCAGACCTGCAGCGCCCAAAGCGCGGCGCACAGCACACCGGTGGTCGAGCTTTACACCTCGGAGGGCTGCAACTCCTGCCCACCGGCCGACCGCTGGCTGTCTGCGCTCTCGGCCAAACACGAGGTGGTGGCGCTGGCCTTCCATGTGGACTACTGGGATCGTTTGGGCTGGGCCGACCGCTTCGCGTTACCCGCCTTTACCCAGCGGCAGGCACAGCAACAGGCGGCGAACGGTTCGCGCTACAGCTACACACCGCAGGTCGTGATCAACGGGGTGGACCGCAAGGACTGGCCGGGCGTTTCAATCGGCGCCCAGACGCGCCCCAGCGCGAGCGTGCAAATCAAGCTGGGGCGCGATGGCGACAAGCTCACGGCCACGGTGCAAGCCCGCGGCAATGCGCGGCTGGCCGCTTACTGGGCCGTCACCGAGAGCGGCCACAGCACGGCCGTGAAAGGTGGAGAGAACTCCGGCGCCATGCTGAGGCACGACCACGTGGTGCGTGAGTTTCAGCCCGTGCCCGCCTGGGCCGCCGCGGCGGGCACCGCCACCACGCTGCAGTTTCAGCCCCGCATCGCCACCAGCCCAGGCCACCTGCGTGAGGTGAACCTGGTGGTGCTCGACGCCGACACCGGCAGGCCGGTGCAGGCGCTCAAGCTGGCGTGTTGATCAGTCGCTTGATCAATCAGCGGTGCGCAAGGCGGCGCGCAGCTGCTCACCCAACTCGGGGCGCGCGGCAAACGGGTCACTCGGGTTGCGCACGTTCATCACGTCTTCCAGGCGCGTTTGCACACCGGCCAGCGCGTGCGGGTGGCTGAA
>JBBRFR010000185.1:0-7934 GCA_038241485.1 Burkholderiales bacterium | reverse complement strand
GAGCACCACGGCACCCTTGCGGTCGATCAGCTTCACCTGCGCGGCGGCCGAAAAGCCGTTCTTGGCGCCATCTTTTTCGTAGACCTCGATGTTCAGCGAGTACTGGCCACGCGCTTGCTTGAAGGCCGTGATCTGCTCGTAAGGAACACCCCCGGTCACGTAGCTCACATCACCCGAGGTGCGCGCCTCGGGCAACGGCACTGCCTCGCTGGGCAGCACCGACTTCGCCGCAGCACCCGGAGGCGGCGAGGTGGAGTCGGTCTGCGCCCAGGCCACGTTGGTGGCCATCAACGCAGCGCAGGCCAACGCGGGAATCAGCTTCACTTTGAATGCGTTCGTCATGGTGTTCCTCGTCGGGTAGGTCAAGGAGCACATTGGGCGCGCAATCCGAGGGCTGTGTTCCCGCGCTGACGCAGTTCGCGGCCTTGTCCTACGCCAGCTCAGCCAAGATTCACCGGGACGAAAATGCGCTCTCCTTCGCGCTCGACCAGCAGCGCCACACTCTTGGGTTTGCTGCCCATCACGCTCTTGACTTGCTCGACCGATGTAACCGGCCGGCCATTGATGGCAATCAGCACGTCCCCCCGTTCGATGCCCGCGCGTGCCGCCGGCCCGCTCACGTTTTCGACCAGCAAGCCACCTTCGCTTTGCACCTCGCGGCGCTCTTCGCGCGTCAGCGGCCGCAGCGCCAGGCCGAGCTGGCCGGCACGGTCGGCGGGCTCGTCGGTGGCGGCTTGTTTGGCGGCTTCATCGGCGCCGCCCAGCTTGGCCTCAATGTCGATCGCCGAGCGGTCGCGCCACACCTTGAGCTTGACCATCTCACCTGGGCTTGCCATGCCGATCACGCTGCTCAGTGAACCCGAGCGCACGATGGCTTCGCCGTTCACCTCGGTGATCACGTCACCCGGCTTCAAGCCCGCCTTGGCGGCTGCACTGTTGCGCGCCACGCTGGCGATCAGCGCACCGTCGGGCTTGCCCATGCCGAAAGACTCGGCCAGCGCCTGGTTCACGTCTTGCACCGTGACACCCAGGCGGCCGTGGCTCGCCTTTCCGGTGGCAACGATCTGGTCTTTCACCTTCAACGCCACATCGATCGGGATGGCAAATGACAAACCCTGATACCCACCCGACTGCGAATAGATCTGCGCGTTGATGCCCACCACCGCGCCGCTGCCGTCGAACAGCGGGCCGCCCGAGTTGCCGGGGTTCACCGCCGCATCGGTCTGGATGAAGGGCACCACCGAGTCGCCGGGCAGCGAGCGGCCCTTGGCGCTGACGATGCCTTGTGTGGCCGTCTGCTCAAAACCGAAGGGTGCGCCAATGGCCATCACCGGGTCGCCCACTTCGAGCTGCTTGGGGTTGCCCAGGCGCACGGTGGGCAGGTCTTTCACGTCGATGCGCAACACCGCAATGTCAGTCACCGGGTCGGAGCCGAGCACCTTGGCCGTGAACTCGCGGCGGTCGCTCAGCTTGACGGTCACGTCCTTGGCGTCACGCACCACGTGCGCGTTGGTGAGGATCAGCCCGTCGCTGGCGATGATGAAGCCAGAGCCCTGGCCACGAAACGGCTGCGAGGGGCTTTCGCCACGCCCACGCGGCTGCATGCCCGGCAGGCCACGGAAGAACTGGAAAAACGGGTCGTTCTCAAAGCCTGGCGGCAGGCCCTGTTGCGGCGAGTTCGCGACCGCCTGCTGGCCCGACACGGTGACCCCCACCACGGCCGGGCCGGCCTGGGCAAAGATGGCGCGGTAGTTCGGCACGCTGGCTTGTGCCGGGATGGGCGCCACCGGCGCCATGACCGCCGCCGCGGCGGTGGGTCCGCTCACGGCCACTACCGCTACCGGCGTGCTGGCAACCACAGCGGGTTGGTCTTTTTTCAGCCACTGGGGAAGAGCAAACGCCCCGGCCGAGCCCATGGCCAACACGCCAGCGGCCACCAGGGTGGTATTCAAGGGGTTGAGTTTCATCGTGAGCCTCTTGTGTGATCTGTCGCGCGGAACATTCCGCATGGCGCACAAGATAGAGAGGCTCCGTGAACGCTGCGTTAAGGCTCGATTAGGCGAACGTTAAAAAGCCAATGCTGGCCCCTATCTCCGTTCGGCCTGACCCTTCGGTACCTCAGGACAGGGCAAGTCGAAGGCCTGCGCAGTGCTTCGATCCGCAAAGCGGACCCTGTCCTGAGCCTGACGAAGGGTTAGCCCGAACGGAATTTGGGGGTCGGAAAGCCTTAAACGAACAGCATCGGGGTTAAACCGGACCTCAAGCGTGACCATCCGGCGCTGGCGTACTGGCGGTCACCGGCACGTCGCTCGCTACCCCGCCATCGATCAGCTCGATGATGCGGTCGCAGCGCGCCGCCATGCGCGGGTCGTGCGTCACCACCAGAAATGAAGTGCCCACTTGCGCGTGCATGCGGCGCAAGAGTTCGAACACCTCGTTCGACGAGGCCGTGTCGAGGTTGCCAGTGGGCTCGTCGGCCAGCACCAGGGCGGGCTCCAGCACCAGCGCGCGGGCGATCGCCACACGCTGCTGCATGCCGCCCGACAGCTGCGGGGGCTTGCGGTCCATCGCGGCCGTGAGCCCCACGGCTGCCAACAGCTCGCGGCCACGCTCGCGCATGGCGGGCGTCACGCGGCCATCGCGCGCGAGTGCGGGCAGGGTCACGTTTTCAAGCGCAGTGAAGGCAGGCAGCAGGTGGTGGAACTGGAACACGAAGCCCAGCGTGGCCCGGCGCATGCGGGTGAGGCCGTCGTCGTCGAGGTCTTGCACGGCCTCACCCGCCAGCACGTAGGTGCCCGAGGTCGGCCGCTCGAGCAGGCCGAGCAGGTTCAGCAAGGTGCTCTTGCCCGAACCCGAAGGCCCGATCAGCGCCGCAAACTCGCCACGCGCGATGTCGAGGTCGATGCCGTGCAAGACCTCGGCTTCGCTGGGCAGCCCGGCGTTGTAGACCTTGCGCGCGCCGCGCAGGGTGACCAGGGGCTGCTTGGGTTCACTCACGGCATCGTTCACAAGCGGATCGCCTGCGCCGGGTCCATGCGAGACGCGCGCCGCGCCGGCGCCACCGCGGCCAGCACGCCCGACAGCAGCGCCAGCCCCGCCACCTGCAGCGCAAGCATCGGTGGCAAGGTGATGGCAAACAGCGGCAGCCCATCGGAACCGCGCACGAAGCGTGTGAACAGGTCGATCATCAACACCGCCAGCGCAACGCCGGTGACCGAGCCCAGCGCGCCGACCAGTGCACCTTGCAGCAAGAACACGCGCATCACCTGGGCGCGCGTAGCGCCCATGGCACGCAAGATGCCGATCTCACGCTGCTTTTGCACCACCGACACCACCAGCACGCTGGCAATGCCGAGCACCACCACGATCATCACCACCACGCGGATCAGCAGCGTGCTCACCCCTTGTGCATTGAGCGCCGACACGAGCTGCGCGTTGCTCTCTTGCCAGCTCTCCACCTTGTAGGGCAGCTGCCGCGAGAGCGCTTCAGCCAGCGCCTGGGCCGCCCACACGTCGAGCAAGGTCACGTCGATCTGAGTCGCGCCACCCGTCAGGTCGAATAGGCTCTGCGCCGAGCGCAGCGGCACGATCACCGTGCGGCGGTTCAGCTCCTTCACGCCCAGGTCGACCAGCGCACTCAGGCGCAGGGTTTCGCTGCGCTCGCCGGTGACGAGGGTGATGCGGTCGCCTACACGCACCCCCAGGTCAAAGGCCAAGGCCTGGCCGATGATCGCCTCGCCCGGAGCCAGGCTCAGACTGCCCGCGGTCAGCTTGCTGCGCAGCCCGAAGATGCGCTCGTAGCGGTCAAGCTCCACACCCGACACCGTCACCGCCCGTGTGGCCTCACCACGGCGCGCCAGCGCGGCGCCGGCCACCAGCGGCGAGACCGCTGCAACGCCCGCGCGTTGTTCGATGGCCGCCATCAGAGCCGGCCAATTGGCCACCGTTTGCAGCCGCTGGGCGCGGGCCTGCACGTCGGTGAATGGGGCCTCGTTGGGTTGGCGAGGCAGCACCGGCATCACCCGCTCGTCGGGCGCGGTCAACACCACGTGCGCCTGGGTGCCCAGGGTCTTCTTGAGCGTGTTGCTTTGCAAGCCGGTGACCAGCGCCGAGATGTAGGCCACCACCGCCACACCGGCTGCCACGCCGACGATGATCAACACACTCTGAAAGCGCCCTTCGCGCAAGAAGCGCACGGCCACGGTGAGCTCGAAGCCGAAGCCGCGCATGGCCATGGCCTGTCAGCGGCCCGCACCCATGGCGCTGCCCATGGCACCCCCACCTTCGCGGCTGGTGCCAGTGGCGGTGGCGCGCAAGGCCTGTGCGGCGTCGACCGGCCTGGGTTTCACGCGCGTGCCGGGCGCGAGGTCGGCGTCGAGCAACACGGTGTCACCGGCGGCCAGGCCGGCGGTCACCTCCACCTGGTCGAGCGTGCGCAAGCCCAGCTTGACGTTGCGTTCGATGGCACGGTCGCCCTCAAGCAACAGCACTGTGGCGCGCTCCTCGCCGCCGGTGCTTGCCATCGCGCGCACCGCGCGCAGCGGCAGCACCAGCGCGGCGCTGCGTTCGCCGGTGATGGTTTCGATCGAGAGCGTCATGTCTTCACGCAAAAAACCTGGCGCTGCGCCGTCGACGGCAAACCGCACCTCCACCGCGCCACGCTGCGCGTCGACGGCCGGGGCCAGGCGCACCAGGCGTGCGTCAAAGGGCTGCTGCGGGTAGGCGTCGGCCAACACGCGGGCGCGCTGGCCGACCTTGAGCTGGCCGAGAAAACGTTCGTCCACCTGCGCCAGCAATTCGGTGGGCCCGTCGATCGACAGCGTGAGCAGTGCGCGGCCGGCCTGCACGATTTGTCCCGGCTCCACCTCGCGCACGATCACCCGGCCTGCGGCGGGTGCGCGCAGCGTGGCCTGCGCCAGCCGCGCACGGGCCGCCTCGACCGTCGCACGGGCGGCTTGCTGTTGCGCTTCGGCGTTGGCGGTCTCAGGGCCGTCTCGCCGATTGGCCTGCGACTGGGCCCGTGCCGCGTCGCGCTGGGCACGCGCGGTGTCAACCTGGTTCTGTGATTCGTCGAGCCGCGCGGGGCTGATGAAGCCGGCCGCCAGCAGCTCGCGTGTGCGTACGAGTTCGCGCTCGGCCACCTGCAGGCTGGCCTCGGCCTGCACCAGGGCGGCGTCGGCGCTGGGCTTGGCCACCGCCTGTTGGCTGATCGATCGTGCCTGCGCTTGGCGCAGCGCCGCTTCAGCTTGGCTCAGGGCGGCGCGCAACTCAGCAGATTCGAGCAGCACCAAGGAGGCCTCGGCCTTGACCACATCACCCTCGCGCACGAGCACACGCTCGACCCGGCCCGTCAGCGTGCTGCCGATGTCGACCCGCGCCGGCGTCTGCACCCGTGCGCTGAACTGCAGGCTGCGTTGGAGCGCCTGCGGTTGGAGTTGCAGCGCATCGGCCAGCGGCGCCTGCAAGCGCCAAAACCACAGCGCCCCACCCAGCACGACTGCCACCAACAGCCACACCCAGCGGGAGCGCAAGGCGCCTCGCAGTTTGTTGACAGTGTTCGGCTGGCTCATGGTGTGGTGATCATGGCCCGGGGCAAGGCGATCAGGCCGTGGGGCGATTGAGAACCGCTTCGATCAGCTGGTCTTTTTCGACCCATTGCTGCTCGACCCAAGCGCTGATGCGCTGGCGGTAAGCCTTGTCGCCCACGGGGTCGCCGCCCAGCACCTCGCTCGGGATCTCTCGGCGCTGCACGCGCACGATCACCGCGTCGAGCCGGCCACTGAGCAGCTGCCAGAAAGTTGGCGCGCCGTTGGGGTAGACGATGGTCACATCGAGCAAGGCCTCGAACTGCTCGCCCATGGTCGCCAGCGCAATGCCCAGGCCGCCGATCTTGGGCTTGAGCAGGTGGTGGTAGGGACTCTTTTGCTGGGCCTGCTTGGCGGGCCCGAAGCGGGTGCCTTCCACGAAGTTGATCACCGTGGTGGGAATGCGTTTGAACTTCTCGCAGGCTTCTCGCGTGGTCTTCAAATCGTTTTGCCGCGCGCCCTGCCCCTTGCCGCGCTTCATGAACGGGAAGTCAAGCGCCCACCAGGCCAAGCCGATCACCGGCACCCAGATCAGCTCTTGTTTCAAGAAAAATTTAAGGAACGGAATGTGGCCGTGGAAGACGCGCTGCAGCACCAAGATGTCGACCCAGCTCTGGTGGTTGCTCGACACCAGGTACCAGCCGCGCGGGTTGAGCTCGTTGACGCCTTGCACGTCCCACTGCACCGGGCGCACCGCGGCGATCCAGGCGTTGTTGACGGCCACCCAGCCCGACGCCAGGCCATTGAGCACATGGTCGCAGCCGCGGCGCACGGCGTCGAAAGGCAGCAGCAGCTTGATCAGCGAAGGCAGCGCCAGGCTCATTGTCACGATCAAGGTGTTCACACCGAGCATGAAACCGGTCAGGCCCCCGCGCACTGGGGCAGGCAAACGTGAAAGCATGGTGATGGGGGCGTGGAGTTCGGGGGGTGCGCCATCAGCGAAGCTATAGGCCGCGCGATTGTGCGTTACCTCACAGTGCACGAGGCTGATTCGCATCAACCCGCCCGCTGTGACTGCCCGCAATCTGGCGATAAGCCGCTCTTACGCTGCGCCTGCCGTCGCTGGCGGCCGTTGACAAGTGGACAAAGACCTGATCGGCCTCAAAGACCCGGATGGCAAGCCGCTCATCTCGGCATGAGCCGGCGCGTCACCCTCTACCGTGGGGCATGGCCACCGCGTGGGCCTTCAGACCAAGATGGAGGCCGTACAAAAGGATGAGGCGCAGGCAAAGACGGAGCGCGCAAACTATCTGGCCACGCGCGCCAAGCTGGAAGCCAACGACCTGCGAGCGCAAGAACGTGCCATCTTCCAGCGCCTGGCCGAGATTGATCGCCAGATGGATCTGCATTACCCGAGCGACGAGGGCTCAGCGGATCTGCTTGAGCGCGTCGTCGAGTTGGCTGATCGTGCGGCCCACGTTGCCCAGCTTGTCGAGCCCGAAGAGGCCAATGCGCCAGGTGCGAAAGTCAGCCGGCTCGTCACATTGCAGCGGCACACCGGCTGCCGTCTGCAAGCCCAGCTCGCGAAACTTCTTCGACGAATGAATGTCAGCGTCGGTGGTGTAGCTCACCACCACACCCGGCGCCTCGAAGCCCGGCGCCGCCACGCTCTTGAAGCCCTGGCTGGCCAGCAAGGCCCGCACACGCTGGCCCAGTTGCTGCTGCGCCGCACGCGCCTTCTCGAAGCCGAAGGCCTTGGTCTCCAGCATCACGTCGCGCACGCGGGCGAGCGCGTCGGTGGGCATCGTGGTGTGGTACGCGAAAGCGCCGCCCTCGTAGGTTTCCATCATCTGCAGCCACTTGCGCAGATCGCAGGCAAAGCTGGTGCTGGTGGTGCTGTCGATGCGCTTGCGGGCTTCTTCGCTCAGCATCACCAGCGCGGCGCAGGGCGAAGCGCTCCAGCCCTTTTGCGGCGCGCTGATCAGCACGTCCACCGCGCAGGCCTGCATGTCGACCCAGATCGCGCCGGAGGCGATGCAGTCGAGCACGAACAAGGCGCCCACCTGGTGCGCGGCGTCGCCGACTGCGCGCAAGTAGTCGGGCGGCAGGATGATGCCCGCCGCGGTTTCCACGTGCGGCGCGAACACCATGACGGGCTTCTCTTTAAGAATGGCCGCCACTACTTCCTCGACCGGCGCCGGGGCATAGGGCGCCTGGCGCCCCTCGCGCACCGGCCGCGCCTTGAGCACAATGGTCTCGGACGGGATGTTGCCCATCTCGAAGATCTGGGTCCAGCGGTAGCTGAACCAGCCGTTGCGAATCACCAGGCAATGCTTGCCGGCGGCGAACTGTCGCGCACCGCGTGCACCGCGTCGGCCACCTGGCGCAGGTAGTCGTCCGGCAGGATGA
>JBBRFR010000184.1:0-7941 GCA_038241485.1 Burkholderiales bacterium | reverse complement strand
ATCCGTGCCAAACGATGGCGCTTGGTGCCAAGGGGGAGGGTAGTTTCCCGGGGGCGCCGGCCTGTCAGGCGCTGCAGCGACAGCTAGTGCAGTGTGACGGCGGTGGCCGCGAGCCGCGGGGACCGAGCCTCAATTGGCCCGCCATTGCAGCCGGCCAACGCACCTCAGCCACACGACCACCGGCGTGTGGTCGTGTGGCTGAAGCAGAACGCCGGCTTGGCGCTCGCGGCCGGCGATTGTCTGAAGCGCGCGCCAACGCGCGCGGGCTCAGCGTCGGCTTAGAAGTCGTCAGGCGGGTTGAGCAGACGCTCTTGCACCCAGCGGCCGGACTCTTTCAGCGCCGAGCCGGTGAACGCATTGCGTGCGCAAGAGCCGGTGGTGAACACCGAGCCGCTGCGGAAATCGTCTGCAAAGTTCCAGTTCACCCAGCTGATCTTGTGGGTCTTGAAGAAGTCGATGTACTTCTGGCCGCTGACAAAATCGTTGGCGCCGTCGCCCGAGAAAGTCTGCGTGCCGAACTCGGTGACGAACAGCGGCAGCTTGCCCACGCTGCGGCTCAACGCGTCGAGGTACGGCTCTTTGTGCGAGGCCGAGTAAAAGTGGAACGAGTACATGATGTTCGAGGCGTTGACCGGCGACGCAATCATCTCCTCGGGGCCCGAGCCGTCGGACACGCCCAGGCTTGACCAGCCTCGCGTGCCGACCAGGATCAGCGCGTCGGGGTCGTTGTTGCGGATCACCGGGATCACCTGCTCGGCATACCGTTTGATGTCAGCCCACGAGGTGCCGTTGGGCTCGTTGGCAATCTCGTAGATGATGCCCTTGCGCGCGCCGTGCTTCTTGGAGATGTAGTCGAAGAAGTCTTTGGCTCTGTCGAGGTTGGCCAGCGGGTTGCCGGGGCTCAACATGTGCCAATCCACCAAGGCGTACATGCCGCGCTGGTTGACAGCCTCGATCAGCCCATCGATGCGGGTTTTGTAGCCCGCCGGGTCGGTTTCGTAGCCACCTTCTTGCACATACATCGCCAGGCGGAAGACGTCTGCACCCCAGTCCCGGGCGGCGGCGTCCAAGGCGGCGTTGCTGTAGCACTGCGCAAACCATTGCAGCCCGTGGCCACTCATGCCGCGCAGCTGCACCTGCTTGCCGGCGGCATTGCACAGCTGCGTGCCGCACACCCTGAGTTGCCCGTTTCGGGCCAAAGGCGTGCCGGTTCCGGGCGGCGTTGCGCCGCTGGGGTTGACTGTCACGGCGGCGCTGGCCGACGCTGTGGCACCCCGGTTGTCGGTGACCGTCAGCCTGGCGCTGTAGCTGCCCGGCGTGGCGTAGGCGTGGCTGATCTGCGTGCTGGCGGTGTTGGCGGCGGAACCGTCACCGAAACTCCAGTTGTAGGAAACGATGCTGCCGTCGGGATCGCTCGACCCCGAAGCGCTGAGCGACAGCGCTGAGTTGGCCGTTGTCGTGTAGGGGCCATTGGCCCTGGCAACCGGGGGTTGGTTGGGCGTGGTCGAGCCACCGGCGCAGACGCCGGTGGTCACAGGCCGGCCACTGACCACGCAGTTGCTGGGTTTGCCGGTCGGCGCACCGTTTGAAGCACCGATGAAGCCGAAAGCAGCGCTGCTGTTGGGCGCGATGTTGGCGCCCCAGCTGGGGGCCGTCACCACGTAGCGGTTGCCGGTTCTGGAAACGAGGGTGCCGTTCCAGAGCTGTGTAATCGTGTACGGGTAGTCGAACTCCAGGCGCCAGCCATTGAGGGCGGTGCTGCTGTCGTTCACCACCGTGATCTCGGCCTTGAAACCCGAGTTCCATTGCTCGGCGACGACGTAATTCACGCCCGCGGCCAGGGCGCTGCCGTGCGCGGCGAGGGCGCTCGCCAAGACAAGAAAAAGGGCAGTCAAGTGACGTGACAAGGTTTGCATAGGGGTGGCTCCTGGTGGAATGGCTGAGTCGCGCCGAGCGGTGCCTGCCGCCACAACGGCATGGGCGAGACACCTGGCATGCCCTGAAAACGCGACGCAAATTGGTTTTGGCCTCGGGCTGTGAAAACGATATCAGACGCGTGACGCGGTACTTGTAATGATTGGTCAGCGGCGGGGCAGATTCAAGCTCCAGTGAAATCCCATGGAAATCCGCTACTGTCTTCGCACCACCACCGGCTGGGCAACGCCGGCAAGAAAACCAGCTTCTTGTTGGAGGAATTCGCTGCGCCGTGCTACGTCCTGAAGCACGCGGCGCTCGCTCAACGGGGACGCGCTTCGCCCAAGGGCGTTCGCCGCCGCTGGACCCAAAGAGCGACAAATCCAAAGAGACACCGGGCTATTTGCATCCAAATGTCTGCAGCAAATGGCATTGAAATCGGTCGCTCATTGCCTTTATTGCTTCCGTTCACCGCTCTTTGGGTCGTCGCAAGCACCTTCTCTGGCGCTGTGGTGCGGCGATTCTGACAAAACGCAGCCCCCCAGGTCACGTGTTGTTCCGAGCCGTTCGTCCCGTTACGTAATGCACCCAAACTTGAAAGTAGTCTCAGCTCACCGGTTCAGCCCGGCAAGGCGACCGCCTGTGGAAAGCGTTGAGCGCACCACCGGGCAAAGCCTTCGCTACTGGGGACTGAACTCGATGACGGCCGAGATCGGCGTTTGCAACCAGATACTGACCGACTCGCCAGCCAACGGGCGGGCAGTGAAAAAAAACCGGAAGGGCGGGAGTGTTCCCCATGAAGACAGAGTTCAAGTACGCCTTGTTCGCACTCGTTGAAGCCATTGCATGTGTCGGCCTGATCGGCTGCGGCGGTTCCGGCGACCCACCTCCCTCGTCATCGCCACTGCCTTCCCCGAGGCCGGCACCAGCACCAGCACCAGCACCAGCACCAGCACCAGCACCAGCACCGGTGACGGGGTCAGCTACCCTGGCCTGGGTCGCGCCGACGACCAATTCCGACGGCAGCACGCTGACAGATCTGGCCGGCTTCCGCATCTACTACGGCACCGCATCGGGCACGTACACGCAGTCGGTGACGGTCAACGGCCCGTACACCACCAACTACACCCTCTCCGCACTGCCGGTCGGCAGCACCTACTACCTCGTCGTCAGAGCGTTCGACACGTCCAACAACGAAAGCGCAGCCTCCGCCGAGGTGAGCAAACCGATCCGGTAAACAACCGACGTCCGGGACGTTCACCCGGCTGGCGGTTCCAGGCCATCTGCTTTCACGCCGGTGCGCACTGGGCAAGGCCTACGTCACGAGTGGCAACGAAAGTTCTGCGGCTGTCGCACTCGACAAAACGATCAAGTAGTTTCTTCTGAGGAATCCAAACCGGAGTTATCTCCGCACAACACGAGAATCAAGCGCGGCACCGCGCCTCCCAAGAAGCCAGTGCCGAGAATGAACAGGAGTTTTTATGAACAAGACGATATTCGGCCTGACTTTGTTTGCGGTGGCATCCTCCGTGAGCACCGCCGCCAGCGCCGCCACCTACTACATCTCTGATTGCCAAACCGGCGCTTACGTGAACTGCGCCCCGGGCAACGACAGCAACGCGGGGACCGCCGCGGCGCCCTGGAGGACAACCGCCAACATTCTGAGGAACTTTGGCAACCTCAATGGCGGCGACAAATTGCTGTTTGCCCAAGGGGGAGCCTGGTCCAACGCCGGCATGACCCTTCAGAGCCTGCGGTCCACCGCGGCCAACCCCATCGTTTTCGACAGCTATGCGCCGAGCTGGGGTGGAACGGCAAAACCGATTCTGCGGGAGGCGCGCTCGGGCTACACGATGTTTGCGTTTACAAACGGCGGCACGCCCGTCGCGGATGCCGGCTACCAGATCCAAAACCTCGATCTGCGTGGTGAGGGCGTGGCCGAGACCGGCATTTTCACCAGTGGCTTGACCAGCGACATCACCATCAACAACGTCACGATCGACGGTTTCAGGCTAGGCCTTTACTGCGGCACCGCGATTGAACGGATCAAGCTGCTGAATTCCACGCTGAGGAACAACAGCTCGCAAGGCGTCCTGACGGAATGCGCCAACTCGGTGATCGAAGGCAACACCTTCGACAACAACGGTTTCGGCCAGGCCGTTTACGACCACACGATTTACGTCAACAGCGACTACGGCGGCGCCAAGAACATGGTGATTCGCAACAACACCCTGTTGAACAACTCGATCATCGGCGGCGTATGCCAGTCCTCTCCGCTGGTCGTACACGGCCTCGTCGATGGGCTTCTCATCGAGAACAACCGCGTGATCCAAGCCGCCAACACGAGCACGACCGGATGCTGGGGTATCGCGGTCGACGCCGGTTACGGCACGGCAGAATCCTTCGCGAAGATCGTTATTCGCGCCAACACCTTGGTCAACATGGGGGGTATGGGCATCGGCTGCTCGAGCTGCATCGCGCCGGTCATCGAAGACAACGTCATCGTGATGGATGCCGGGCCAGAACTGATCGGCATTGCCGTCCCCGACCGTCCGCGCGGCCCCGGTGATGCCGTCGACACCGGCGCCATCATCCGCAACAACTCGATCTACTTCGCCAATACCGCCGCCGACAGCCAAGGCATCGCCTTGGCCAGCCGTGTTGGTTCTACCGCTGGGTCCAACCTGCAGGTCGTTTCCAATCTGATCGTCTTCGCCTCGGGTTCGAACAGCCACCAATGCTTCGACACCGCGGGGACTTCGCTGGTCAACTACGTCGCGTTCAACAACAACCTGTGCTACCACGCCACCGGCGGCGGCGCCTACAGCACGACCTACTCTGCGTTGACGAACGCGAAGGCGGCTGGGTTCGACTCCGCCGGCCTGTCGGTCAATCCGAAGCTGGCGGCAGCACCCACCCGTGCCAATGGTTGGTCGATGGCGCTCGCCTCCGACTCGCCTGCGATCAACGCGGGCCACGCCACGCTGAGCTCGCCGGTGGACAAACTGCTGTCGATGACCCGCAGCGCACCCGACATCGGTGCGTTCGAGTTCTCCGCTGGGGTCGACAGGACGCCTCCGGCCGCACCGTCGAGCGTGATCGTCCAGTGATCTGACGTCACCGCCCTCGGTGGCTTGAGATCCGGCGCGTGGCATGGCGGTTGTCGCCGGCGAGCAGCCAGGACGGCTTGATCGTCGCCGGCATGAGTCGCCCTTGTTGAACGAGGCTTCAATCGAAGGCAGCCCGTCGCGAAGCTCCGGGATTGTTCGGTGAGCGCCTTGTTGGAGCGCTTCAGTCGCGATTCGCAGAGGGTGGCGTTGCCGGCGTGGTCGACGCGTTGCATCAGGGCCGTTTGGCGGGCTCGTTCTGGCGCCCGACATCCCTCAGGCTTTGGCGCTCATGCCACTTTCTGAAAGATCGACCAGGGTCAAGCGATTGCGGCCGTCGCGTTTGGATTGGTAGAGCGCCTCATCCGCGATCTGCACCAAGCGCTCTGCGTCGGCCTCTGCTGATGGAAACCCGATTGCCACGCCGACGCTGACGGTGATCGGCACCCGTTGGCCCTCCACGAGGCAGTGAAGCGCTTCTATGCTTTCGCGCATACGCTGCCCCACCTGTTCGGCTCCTGATGCATCGGCATGGGGCAACAATATGATGAACTCCTCGCCCCCATAACGTGCCAGGCAGTCGGTGGTGCGCTTGATTTCGCTTTCCAGGGTTTGTGACACTTGGCGCAAACAGGCGTCGCCCACTCGGTGCCCATAGGAATCATTGAACTGCTTGAAGTGGTCGATATCGAGCATGATCACCGCAAGCATTTGTTTTTCTCGGCGGGCGCGATTGCTCTCCGTTTCGAGTTTTTGCTGGAAATAGCGCCTGTTGTGCAGCCCGGTCAAGCCATCGGTAATGCTCATGGTTTGAAGCTGTCGATTGGCAGTTTCGAGCTCTTCCGTGCGCTGCTGTACCCGTTGCTCCAGGGCCTCATTGGAGCGGCGCTGGATTTCGAGCGCATGGACCTGGGCGGCCCGCACTTCCAGTTGCGATTGCTCCCGGTGACGCACTTCAACCTGAATGCGCGTGGCAATTGCCATGGACAGCAACAGGGCTTCGATTCCCGAGCCCACCTGCCATCCGTGTTCGGTGAACAGATTGCTTGAGGCAAAACCCCACGACTTCAGGCTGTAGGCCAAGCCTCCAATGATGATGAAGGTCCATGCCAGCAAGAAATAACGGGCGGCCGGGTTGCCCTTTCTTAAACTGATCCAGCCTGAAATCCAAAGGGTTGTGGCGGTAAGCGAAGCAATTGGGTTGGCGATCCGAATACTGATGTAGTAATCCACGAACAGGGACAAAACCGCGGTGAAGAGCGCCAGCAGCATGAGCGTCACCAGCGCCTTGTCCAGCCGCGGAGACTGATGCGGGGTGTTCAGCAGTGCGCGACTGAACTGAATCATCAGTGCCATGGTGACGCTCAGCAGCACCGATAACGCCTCCCGCGACCACCACGGGTTTTCGAGACCAAAATAGGTATAACCGAGACCACCGAACAGGGCGAAGAAAAGCCCGTGGTGCAGCGAAATCGTGAGAATGTAATAAAAGTACACCCGGCTGCGCAGTGTATTAAGAAGAAACACGCTGAAGATCGCCATCGCGAAAATCAGCCCCTGGTAAAACATGAGCCACGATTGGTCAGTGAGATCGGAGGCGCTGATGCCTTCGGCATCGAACAGGTACAACGGTATGGTCAGCGTATCTGCGCTGTCGGCATAAAAATAGAAAGTCTGTTCGCTGGTTGGGGCGAGTTCGATGGGGAACAAAAACTCCCGCGAGGGGAGTGGGCGCTCGGAGGGCGCTGTCAACCGGCCTGATTGAATAACAGAATAAGTGCCATTCTCGTCAGGCGAATATAGACGAAGGTGGTCGGCAAACCGGGTCCGGTACTTCAAGAAAACAGATTGCGGCTCAGACGCCGTATTGCGAAGGCGGAAGCGTACCCAATAGCCAGCGCGTGTATATCCCGGATTTAATACCTCTTCGTCATTTGGCAAAAACGCGGCACCTTGGGCGCGTACATCTGCCAGCCCGAAGCTCCTTTCGGGGTCTTTCAAGTATTCAAGATGAGGGCCTAGCGCGATGTGGCGAAAGCCTTCCTGAATATTCACCGCTTCCAAAGCCCAGCCCGTTGATGACATGATCATCAGCAGGAATGCGCACAATAGAGATCGCCAACGACGCTTTTGAAAGGTTTCAGACACCACAGGATTTCTCAATGCAAGATCCCATACTGATGGAGCGTTATTCAGCACGACAGGAGTGGGTTGCTTGGTAAAAGAGTGAACAAGGGCGTGCTAGGTTTGACGAAGATGCAGTGTCTGGACAGGTGGCCGCCGATTCAGGGCAGCAAGCGCACTCATGCTTGGTTCACATCGTCTACGCACCTGCTGGTCTGAGCAAGCAGGTTTGCACTCGGTTTGTGCAGACCAACCGTGCGGGGTTTCTGGTTCTGCGCTGAGCCGCACAGCATTCAAGAGCCAGAGCGGGCGCGCGCTTAGACTGCGACACCCCCTGTCGAAGCGAGCGCGCCATGCCCAAACCCACCGCCGCGGCCAGCGGCGCCGACATCCCGCAGCGTGTCGATCTCGATTTCGGCATGGCAGTCGAGCGAATCGACTCCTGGATCGACGGCGCCATCCGGCTGCTGCCCAACATCGCCGTCGGGCTGGTCGTGATGCTGGTCTTCTGGGCGCTGGGGCGCATGGCCCAGAGTTTGGTGGAGCGGGCGGGCGCGCGCACTGAGCGCAAGAACCTCGGCGAGGTGCTGGGTGGTTTCGTCAAGTGGGTGGTGCTGCTGCTCGGCTTTTTGCTGGCGGCCACGATCATCATCCCGTCGCTCAAGCCGGGCGACTTGGTCGGTGGGCTCGGGGTCAGCTCGGTGGCCATCGGCTTCGCCTTCAAGGACATCTTGCAGAACTGGCTGGCGGGCCTGCTGCTCTTGATCCGGCAGCCGTTCGAGATCAACGACCAGGT
>JBBRFR010000183.1:0-8019 GCA_038241485.1 Burkholderiales bacterium | reverse complement strand
CGGGCGACGAGCTGCTGCGCTCCAAGGCCTTCGAACGAGACAGCTACAACTCGGGCGACTGGTTCAACCGCATCGACTGGACCGGCAGCACCAACTACCTGACCGAGTTCGGCCTGCCCCCGGCGGAGAAGAATGAAGCCGGCTGGCCGCACATCAGCGCCCTGTTGACCAACGCCAACGTAGCACCGGCGCCGGGCGACATCGTGGCGACACGCAATGCGGTGCTCGACTTCCTGGCCCTGCGCCGCGACACCACCATGCTGCGCCTGCGCACCGGTGCCGATGTGATGCGCTGCGTGAGCTTCCCCGACCAGGCGGCCCAGCAAGACGGGCTGATCGTGATGAAGGTGGGCGTGGGCGACGCCAGCTGCGGCGACGGCAAGTACCGCAACCTGCTGGTGCTGATCAATGCCAACAAGGTGGCGCAGACCTTCACCTCAGCGGCCTTGGTCAATGCCGGTTTCGTGCTGCACCCGGTGCAGTTGGCGGGGTCGGATGCGGTGGTCAGGGCGGCCATCCACGACCAGGCCACGGGCGCGTTCAGCGTACCGGCCCGAACCGTGGCCGTGTTCGTCCAGAACTGAAAGCCAAGGGCGGAAAAAAGCGGCGCTACGGCGCCGCTTTTTCTTTGTGCAAAGAAGAGCTCAGCCCGCGCCCATCACCTGGCTGAAACCACCGTCGACATAGGTGATCTCGGCGCTGATGCCAGACGCCAGGTCTGACAGCAAGAAGGCGGCTGCGTTGCCCACGTCGTCGATCGTCACGTTGCGGCGGATCGGCGCGGCGGCGGCGAACTCGGCCTGCAGCTTGCCGAAGTCTTTGATGCCCGAGGCGGCCAGCGTCTTGATCGGCCCGGCCGAGATGCCATTGACCCGCACGCCACGCGCGCCCAGGCTTTGCGCCAGGTAGCGCACGCTGGCCTCCAGCGACGCCTTGGCCAGGCCCATGGTGTTGTAGTTGGGCACGTAACGCACGGCGCCCAGGTAGGTCAGCGTCAGCAGCGCTGCGCCCGGGCGCAGCAGCGGCAAGGCCGCCTTGGCCATGGCGGGGAAGCTATAGGCCGAGATGTCATGCGCAATGCGGTAGTTCTCGCGTGTCATGCCGTCGAGAAAATCGCCGGCAATGGCTTCGCGGGGGGCAAAGCCGATGGAGTGCACAAAACCGTCGAATTGAGGCCAGGACTCGCCCAGCTGCTTGAAGGTGGCGTCGATCTGCTCGTCGTTGCCCACGTCGCAGTCAAACACCAGCTTGGAGCCGAACTCGGCGGCAAAATCGGTGATGCGTTCGCGAAAGCGCTCGCCCACGTAGCTGAAGGCCAGCTCGGCGCCTTCGCGATGGCAGGCCCGGGCAATGCCGTAGGCGATGGAGCGGTTGTTCAAAACGCCGGTGATCAAGAGGCGTTTGCCGGCCAAAAATCCCATGCTGTCTCCGCACTGTTAGAAAGTCAGCCGCGATTCTGGCACGCAGCCCGGGCACACATCCGCGAAGCACGCGGCCCTCCTGGCTGGCTTGACAACTCCGGGGCTTGCCGCTACTTCGAGCTGAGGCTACAATGCGCTTTTCGCAAGAAAACTGCATGGGCGGATTCTTCCAGCCCTTTTTTTTTGCTTGATCGACTTTGCGGTGGTGCCTCAGCCAAGGCTTTTTTGGCGGGGGAGCAAGCAGGCCTGAGCAAGCTGATCAGGAACTGATTGACCGCGGATGAACTGGCAAAGCGTCGTTGAAAGTACCGTGACCGGCCTCGGTTACGACCTGGTGGACTGCGAACGCAGCCCCAAGGGGCTGCTGCGCGTCTACATCGACCGTGTGGCCAACGACCCGGCGGGTGAGTACATCGTGGTTGAAGACTGCGAGAAGGTCACCCGGCAGCTGCAACACGTGCTTGAAGTTGAAGGCTGTGCCTACGAGCGGCTTGAAGTGTCCTCGCCTGGCCTGGATCGCCCGCTGAAAAAAGCGGCCGACTACCAGCGGTTTGCGGGGCAAGAAATTGATCTGAGTTTGAAACTGGCATTTCAGGGTCGCAAGCACTACCGCGGCGTGCTGGAGGCTTTGGCCGAGGGCTGGCGCCTGGTGCTGAAGAGCGAGACCAAAGGCAAGGCCGAACAGGCCCTGGATTTTTCGCTTGAAGAGGTAAAGGAGGCCCGCTTGGTGCCCGTGGTCGACTTCAAAGGCCGGCGTTTTCAGCCGGTTGAAGTTTCCCAGGGTGACGAAGCGACGGCTGACGATGTTGACGGAGATCGCAAGCAATGAATCGTGAACTGTTGATGCTGGTAGACGCCATCTCACGCGAAAAAAGCGTAGATCGCGAAGTCGTGTTCAACGCCGTTGAGGCAGCCCTGGCTTCGGCCAGCAAGAAGCTGCATGGTGGCGAGGTCGATATCCGCGTCACCATCGACCGCGACAGCGGCGAGTACGAGACCTTCCGCCGCTGGCATGTGGTGCCGAATGAAGCCGGCCTGCAGTTGCCCGACTCCGAGATCTTGCTGTTCGAAGCGCAAGAGCAGATCTCCGACATCGAGGTCGACGACTACATCGAAGAACCGGTCGAGTCAGTGACAATTGGCCGCATCGGTGCGCAAGCAGCCAAGCAGGTCATCTTGCAAAAGATTCGCGACGCCGAGCGCGAGCAGCTGCTGACCGATTTCCTGTCGCGTGGCGACAAGGTCTTCGTCGGCACCGTCAAGCGCCTGGACAAGGGTGACGTGATCGTCGAGTCGGGTCGCGTCGAAGGGCGCCTAAAGCGCAGCGAGATGATCCCGAAAGAAAACCTGCGCTCCGGTGATCGCGTTCGCGCCTACATCGCCGAAGTCGACCCCACGTTGCGTGGCCCGCAGATCGTGCTGTCGCGCAGCGCGCCCGGTTTCATGGTCGAGTTGTTTGCGCAAGAAGTGCCTGAAATCGAGCAAGGTTTGCTGGAGATCAAATCGTGCGCTCGCGACCCGGGTTCGCGCGCCAAGATCGCCGTGATCTCGCACGACAAGCGCGTCGACCCCATCGGCACCTGCGTCGGCGTGCGCGGTTCGCGCGTCAACGCCGTCACCAATGAGTTGGCCGGCGAGCGTGTCGACATCGTGCTGTGGTCTGAAGACCCGGCGCAGTTTGTCATCGGTGCGCTGGCCCCGGCCAACGTGCAGTCGATCGTGGTGGACGAAGAGCGCCATGCGATGGACGTGGTGGTCGACGAGGAAAACCTCGCCATCGCCATCGGCCGCGGTGGCCAGAACGTGCGCCTCGCCTCCGAGATGACTGGCTGGCGCATCAACATCATGACGGCCGAAGAGTCGCAGACCAAGCAGAGCGAAGAGTCTGACAGTGTGCGCAAGCTGTTCGTCGACAAGCTCGACGTCGACGCCGAAGTCGCCGACATCCTGATCGCCGAAGGCTTCAGCAGCCTGGAAGAAGTGGCCTACGTGCCCATGCAGGAAATGCTGGAGATCGAAGGCTTCGACGAAGACACCGTCAACGAATTGCGCACCCGTGCGAAAGACGCGCTGCTGACCATGGAAATCGTGCGTGAAGAAAAGGTCGATGACGTGTCGCAGAACCTGCGAGACCTTGATGGCCTCACTCCGGCACTCATTTCCAAGCTGGCCGAAGGTGGCGTCAACACGCGTGACGACCTGGCTGACCTGGCCGTCGACGAATTGACCGAGATCTCCGGCGTCGGTGAAGACGAAGCCAAGGCGTTGATCATGAAGGCACGTGAACACTGGTTCACAACCTGAACCTACGTCTGAACCCGCGCCCGATACCTCACCTGAAGCCCACATTGATTCAGCACCGCAGCAGCTCCGCAAGTACCAAGCAAGGATATCCACAATGGCTGTGACCACCGTCGCCCAGTTAGCCGCCGAGCTCAACCGCTCTGCCGCGGCGCTGCTCGAGCAGCTCCATTCGGCCGGCGTCGCCAAGAAGTCGACCGACGACGCGCTGACCGAGTCCGACAAGGAGCGGCTGCTTGATTTTCTGCGCACCGCGCACGGCACGGCTGCCGGCGCCGAGCGCAAGAAGATCACGCTCACCCGCAAGTCGACCAGCGAGATCAAGCAGGCCGATTCCAGCGGCAAGGCGCGCACCATCCAGGTGGAAGTGCGCAAGAAGCGCACCTTCGTCAAGCGAGACGAAACCGCCGCCGACGAACCTGCTGAACCGTTGATCGACGAAGCCGAGTTGCATCGTCGCCAGGCCGAGGCGCAAGCCCAAGCCGAGCAGCTGCGCTTGCAAGAAGAAGAGCTGGTCGAAAAGCGCCGCCTGCGAGAAGAGCAGGAAAAGCGTGACCGCGAAGCTGCCGAAGCGCGCCAACGCGAGGCCGCCGAAGCCGCCGCCAAGGCACTGGCTGACGCTGCTGCTGCCGCCGCTGCTGCGGCTGAAGCTGCCTCGGGCGCCAAAGCCGCCGCGGCACTGGCTCCTGCGCCTGTGGCAGCACCTGCCCCGGCACCCATCGAGCCGCCCAAGCCCGCCTTGCGCGTGATCAAGGCCGCCGACGTGGTGGACGAAGAGAAACAGCGCGCGGCCGACCTCGCCAAGCGCCGCAAGGCCGCCGAAGACGAAGCCCAGGCCATTCGCGCAATGATGAATGCGCCAAAGCGGGTGCTCCAGGCCAAGAAGCCTGAAGAGGCGCCGAAGCCGGCTGCTGAAGGCATCAAGGGCACCATCCACAAGCCGGCTGCGGCTCCGGGCGCACCTGCTACGCCAGGCGCAGTGGCCAAGCCGGGCGACAAGAAGTCGATCAAGTCGGAGAAGCTGTCGTCCAGCTGGGCCGATGATGCTGCCAAGAAGCGCGCCGTCAAGGGCCGCACTGACGCTCCGGGTGGCGCCAGTGCCCGCCCAGGTTGGCGTGCTCCGCGTGGTGGCCGCCGTGGCGACCGTGGGGACAGCAACCAGTCCACCTTTGTGGCACCGGTCGAGCAACAGGTGCAAGAAGTGCATGTGCCTGAAACCATCAGCGTGGCCGATCTGGCCCACAAGATGTCGGTCAAGGCTTCCGAGGTCATCAAACAGTTGATGAAGCTTGGGCAGATGGTCACCATCAACCAGCAGCTCGACCAAGAGACCGCGATGATCCTGGTCGAGGAAATGGGCCACAAGGCGTTTCCCGCCAAGCTCGACGATCCCGACGCCTTCCTTGAAGAAGACACCGCGGCCGAAGCCCACCACGAGCTGCTGCCGCGCGCACCTGTGGTCACCGTCATGGGTCACGTCGACCATGGCAAGACCTCGCTGCTCGACTACATTCGCCGTGCCCGTGTGGCCGCAGGTGAAGCGGGTGGCATCACGCAGCACATCGGCGCTTATCACGTCGACACGCCGCGCGGCATGATCACCTTCCTCGACACCCCCGGCCACGCGGCGTTTACCGCCATGCGTGCCCGCGGTGCCAAGGCGACCGACATCGTGATCCTGGTGGTGGCAGCCGACGACGGCGTGATGCCGCAGACCAAGGAAGCCATCCACCATGCCAAGGCGGCGGGCGTGCCCATCGTCGTGGCCATGAACAAGATCGACAAGCCCGAAGCCAACATCGAACGGCTCAAGTCCGAATTGGTGGCTGAGCATGTGGTGCCTGAAGACTTCGGTGGCGACTCCCCGTTCGTGGGCGTGTCGGCCAAGACCGGCCAGGGCATCGACCAGTTGCTCGAACAAGTGCTGCTGCAGGCCGAAGTGCTGGAATTGAAAGCTGCCAAGGATTCTCCGGCCAAGGGCCTGGTGATCGAAGCCCAGTTGGACAAGGGTCGTGGCCCGGTCGCGACCGTGCTGATCCAAAGCGGCACGCTCAAGCGTGGCGACGTGGTGCTGGCCGGCTCAAGCTATGGCCGCGTGCGCGCCATGCTGGACGAAAACGGCAAGGCGTGTACCGAAGCCGGGCCGTCACTGCCGGTCGAGATTCAAGGCCTGACCGACGTGCCGCGAGCCGGTGACGAGTTCATGGTGCTGAGCGACGAACGCCGTGCCCGCGAAATCGCCACCTTCCGCCAAGGCAAGTACCGCGACGTGAAGCTGGCCAAGCAGCAGGCCGCCAAGCTGGAGAACATGTTCGAGAACATGGGCGAAGGCCAGGCGCAGACGCTGGCGCTGATCATCAAGGCCGACGTGCAGGGTTCGCAAGAAGCTCTTGTGCAGTCGCTGCTCAAGCTCAGCACCGACGAGGTCAAGGTACAGGTCGTTCATGCTGCCGTGGGGGGTATCAGCGAGTCGGACATCAACCTGGCCATCGCCTCCAAGGCCGTCATCATCGGCTTCAACACGCGGGCCGATGCCGGCGCGCGCAAGCTGGCCGAGAACAACGGCGTCGATCTGCGCTACTACAACATCATCTATGACGCTGTGGATGAAGTGAAGGCAGCGATGACCGGCATGCTGGCGCCCGAGCAGCGCGAAGAAGTCATCGGCACGGCCGAGATTCGCACCGTGTTCGTGGCTTCCAAGATCGGCACCGTGGCCGGCTCCATGGTCACGGCAGGCATCGTTCGCCGCAACGCACGCTTCCGCCTGCTGCGCGAGAACGTGGTGGTCTACACCGGCGAAGTTGAATCGGTGCGCCGCCTGAAAGACGATGTGCGTGAAGTGGCTTCGGGCTTCGAGTGCGGTATCAAGCTCAAGAACTACAACGACATCAAAGAAGGTGATCAGTTGGAGTTCTTCGAATTGAAGGAAGTGGCCCGAACGCTGTAAGGCGGATTTGCCCTCGACATGCAAACCCCGCCCTCCAAAAGACGGCGGGGTTTGTATTTCAAGGGCAGGCTCAGGAACACCCCATGCGACACAAACGATCCATCCCCAATCGCGGCTTTCGAATTGCCGACCAGATCCAGCGCGACCTGGCCGAGCTGATCCGCGAGCTGAAAGACCCGCGCATCGGCATGATCACGCTGCAGGCGGTCGAGGTGACGCCCGACTACGCGCACGCCAAGGTGTTCTTCTCACTGCTGATCGGTGACGTGCAAGAGTGCCAGACGGCGCTGAACGAGGCGGCAGGTTTCTTGCGCAATGGGCTCTTCAAGCGCTTGCAGATCCACACCGTGCCGACCTTGCATTTTGAATTCGACCGCACGACGGAACGCGCCGCCGAGTTGAGCGCCTTGATCGCGCAAGCCAACTCGACCCGCGCCAAAGAAGACTGAATGATGTCTAGCCCCCGCATCCCGCGTCGCGCCGTCCACGGCGTGCTGCTGCTCGACAAGCCGCTCGGCCTGTCGAGCAATGATGCGTTGCAGAAGGCGAAGCGCCTGTACCGCGCCGAGAAGGCTGGCCACACCGGCACGCTCGACCCACTGGCGACGGGGCTGCTGCCGCTGTGCTTTGGTGCGGCGACCAAGTTTTCGCAGATCAGCCTGGACGCCGACAAGGCCTACCGCGCCACGCTGAAGCTGGGCACCAAGACCAGCACGGCCGACGCCGAAGGCGAGGTGCTGCAAACGCGCGACGTGAACGTCACCCGCGAGCAGATCGAAGCTGCCTGCCAACGTTTTACCGGCGAAATTGCCCAGGTGCCCCCCATGCACTCAGCGCTCAAGCGCGACGGCAAGGCACTCTACGAATACGCACGCGCCGGCATCGAGCTTGAGCGCGAAGCGCGCCACATCACGATTCACAGCATTGCCATCACCGACTGGCAGCATGAGCAGCTGACGATCGACGTGCGTTGCAGCAAGGGCACTTACATCCGCACGCTGGCCGAAGACATCGGCGAATCGCTCGGCTGTGGCGCCCACCTGAGTGCGCTGCGCCGCATCGGCAGCGGCTCGCTGACGCTGGACGGCGCATTCACGCTGGAGCAACTGGCCGCGATGAGCGAAGCCGAGCGCGACAGCCAACTGCTGCAAGCTGACACCCTGCTGGCCGACTGGCCCGTGGTGCGGCTCGACGACGAAGGCGCAGGCCGGTTCTTGAGCGGCGTGCGCCGCCGCCTGCCGTTGGCCGATGCGCCGCGTGTGCGCGTCTATGGCCCGCAGCCGAAAGCATTTTTGGGGAGCGGCCACATTGCGGGCGGCGAACTGATCTCAACCAGGCTCTTGAGCC
>JBBRFR010000182.1:0-8026 GCA_038241485.1 Burkholderiales bacterium | reverse complement strand
GGCGGTAGATGCCCAGGTTTTGCCGCTTGCGCGGGTTGGGCCCGTTTTGCGGCCCGCGGGTGATCACCAGGCCCCACGTGATCAGGGGGGCCACATCACCCGGCCAGCAAGTCTGGATGGGCAGCGCGCCGAGATCGACCTCGCTGCCTTCCAACACCTCTTCTTGGCAGACGGCGCGGCGCACGACCGTGGGCTTCATGTCCCACAAAGCTTTGGCCATTTGTAACAACTTGCCGGCATCCTTGAGCCCTTTGGGCGGCTCCGGCTCCTTCAGACTGGCCAGCACCCGACCCACGTCGCGCAGCTCATTTACCTCGGTAGCGCCCATGCCCAACGCCACCCGACGTGTCGTTCCGAAGAGGTTCGTCAAGGCTGAAATTTTGTAACCAGCGGGGTTTTGAAACCACAAAGCCGGCCCCCCGGCGCGCAGCACGCGGTCGCTGAGCGCTGTCATTTCAAGTCGCGCCGATACAGGCTCCGCGACCCGTTTGAGCTCGCCAGACCGTTCCAGGCCCGCCATAAAGTCACGCAGATCCCGGTATTTCATGCTTTTTGGTTATGAACAATCGGTTTGTAATGCTTGACTGGCATGGGTGCTTCTTCCAGAATCCGCCCGCACCTGACGCAGATCAGGGATAACCCGCGCCACTCTCACCCGAGAGCCGTGGCGCAACGCTGCCGAATCCGCGGCCCTTTTCGTCGCGGATTATCACTGTCGCATTCCACTGCAAGCGCCTTCGCGGCCGGCATCAGGAGGGGCAGAGAAGAAAGGAGTGACATGACAGCGCTTCAGAAATTGATCTCTCAACTGGATGCCGGCCGCCAAACGGCCGCCCGCTCCAGCGCCGTGTTCTTGCGCGATGTGGGCCATGGCCTACTGGAAGTGAGCCACAACACACTGGCCCTGGTCGGGCTGCTGCTGCTGTCGGTTCTGATCTTCGTGACCAGCCAGCGCGACCTGCGCCACGCCGTGGAGCAGCACACCCTGAGCTGGCTGCAAGCCCGCCACGAAGTCCGAACCGTCGGCACCCCGCAAGCCCTCGTTGAGCTGGGTGAGCCCGGCGCCATTGCCCGCGCCACCGCCTACAACCCCAAGGACCTGACCCGCCAGCAGGCGGCTGTGGCGATCTGGCTGTCGCGACGCTACAGAGTGGCGCCCGAGCCCGTGAGCCGCCTGGTCAAGGAAGCCTGGACGGTGGGCGCGCGCGCCGGGCTGGACCCAACCCTGATCCTCGCCATCATGGCCATCGAGTCGAGCTTCAACCCGTTTGCCCAGAGCTCCGTCGGTGCCCAGGGGCTGATGCAGGTGATGACGCAGATCCACGACGACAAGTACCAGCCGTTTGGTGGCAACCACGCCGCCTTTGACCCGGTGACCAACCTGCGCGTGGGCGTGCAGGTGCTCAAGGAGTGCATCGCACGCGCCGGCAGCATCGAAGCAGGCCTGCGCTACTACGTGGGCGCCGCCAACCTGCCCAGCGACGGCGGTTATGCCGGCAAGGTGCTGGCCGAGCAGGAGCACCTGCGCCAGATTGCCGCCGGCAAGGTGATCTCGGTGACGGCACCCTTGATTGCGCCGCCGATGCCGGTGAGCCTGCCGGCCACGCTCACTGGGCCAGATGTCGACGTCAAGCCCGTACCAACCGACGACAAGCCGGCTACCGCGCAGGTCGCGCTGCTGCGCTGACCCCTCGATCGGACGTCCCGTTCGCAGGTTGCCGCGGTACACTTGGCCCCGCTGCGCAACTGGCGATGGGGCACCTGGAATTTTCCACGGCGCCTGAGGTGGTGAACCACTGGGAAGCGCAGCCCGCCCCGCGTTTGTCAATATCAGCGGGGACGGTTCAGCCGTTCGCCTGGGCAGCCCTGCAGCCGCATCCCCGATGCGGTTCGTCGAGGGACTTCTGACACAGAGGACTGCCACATGTTCGACCGCGCCCAATCCACCCTTGCCAACATCGACCCCGAGATCTGGTCCGCCATCCAGAGCGAAAACCAGCGCCAGGAAGACCACATCGAGCTGATCGCCTCGGAGAACTACACCTCTCCGGCCGTCATGGCCGCCCAAGGCAGCCAACTCACCAACAAGTACGCCGAAGGCTACCCCGGCAAGCGCTACTACGGCGGCTGTGAATATGTCGATATCGTCGAGCAGCTGGCCATTGACCGCCTCAAAGAACTCTTCGGCGCCCAGTTCGCCAACGTGCAGGCCAATTCCGGCTCACAAGCCAACCAGGCGGTGTTCTTCGGCCTGCTCCAGCCTGGCGACACCATCCTCGGCATGAGCCTGGCCGAAGGCGGCCACCTCACGCACGGCATGCCGCTCAACATGAGTGGCAAGTGGTTCAAGGTGGTGAGCTACGGCCTCGACGCCCAGGAAGCCATCGACTACGACGCGATGGAGCGTCTGGCCCACGAGCACAAGCCCAAACTGATCATTGCCGGCGCCTCGGCCTACAGCCTGCGCATCGACTTCGAGCGTTTTGCCAAGGTGGCCAAGGCCGTCGGCGCGTACTTCATGGTCGACATGGCGCACTACGCTGGCCTCATTGCCGCCGGCGTCTACCCCAACCCGGTGCCTCATGCCGACGTTGTGACCTCGACCACCCACAAGAGCTTGCGCGGCCCGCGCGGCGGCATCATCGTGATGAACGACGAAGCCATCGCCAAGAAGATCAACAGCGCCATCTTCCCCGGCATCCAGGGCGGCCCGCTGATGCACGTGATCGCCGGCAAGGCCGTTGCTTTCAAGGAAGCGCTGTCGCCTGAATTCAAGGCCTACCAGCAGCAGGTGGTGAAAAACGCCGCCGTACTGGCCGACACCCTCACCGCCCGCGGCCTGCGCATCGTGAGCGGGCGTACCGAAAGCCACGTGATGTTGGTCGACCTGCGGCCGAAGAACCTGACGGGCAAGGAAGCCGAGGCCATCTTGGGCGCGGCCCACATGACCTGCAACAAGAACGGCATCCCGAACGACCCGCAAAAGCCGATGGTCACCAGCGGCATCCGCCTCGGCTCGCCGGCCTTCACCACCCGCGGCTTCAAGGAAGAGCAGGCTCGCGCCACCGCCAACCTGATTGCCGACGTGCTGGACAAGCCGCACGACGAAGCCAACATCGCCGCGGTGCGGGCCAAGGTGGCTGCGCTGACACGCGACTTCCCTGTGTACCGGTGAGAACTGCCCCCCAGTCGCTGCGCTCCTGCCCCCGAGGGGCGCCGTCCGGCTTGGGGCGGCCCGGCGCCGGACATTTCGCCTGACCCATGCGTTGTCCTTTTTGTAGCCACGAAGACACCCAGGTCGTTGAGACACGCGAGTCCGACGAGGGTGATGTCGTGCGCCGTCGGCGCCGCTGCCAGAGCTGCGACAAACGTTTCACCACCTATGAACGCGCCGAAATCGCGTTGCCCTCGGTGGTCAAGAAAGACGGCACCCGCGCCGAGTTCGACATCGGCAAGATCCGCGCCTCGATGACGCTCGCGCTGCGCAAGCGCCCGGTCAGCGTGGAGCAGATCGACGCAGCCATCGAGCGCATGCAAGACAAGCTGCTCAACAGCGGCGCCAGGGAAGTGGCCTCCACCCGCCTGGGCGAGCTGGTGATGCGCGAACTCAAGCGCATCGACAAAGTGGCCTACGTGCGCTTTGCGTCGGTCTATCGCAGCTTCGAAGACGTGGACGAATTCCGCCAGCTGATCAGGGACATCTAAAGCCCCTCCCCCCGCCGGGTGCCCTCGCCAGAGGCCCCGTGTTTCCCCCGCCCGGTGGAAGCGGAAACGGCCAGCACTTTTTACAGTGCAGGCACGTTCCAAAAAACAGGGGGAAATCATGCAGACAGAGAGCTTTGCCAAGGCATCGGCACAAGGCTTCACCTTGGTCGAACTGGTGGCCGTGATGGCCGTCGCGGGCATCGTCGCGACGGCCGCCGTGCCTTCGCTCGGCGGCCTGATCGACACGCAGCGCATCAGCGGCGTCGCAAGCGAGCTGGCCAGCGACCTTCAGTACGCCCGCTCCGAGGCCGTGCATCGCAACCAGGGGGTGCGCGTCAGCTTCCAGGCCAACGCTGCCTGCTACGTGATCCACACCGGCTCTGCCAACCAATGCCATTGCAGCGGCACCGGCCCCGCGGTGTGCGAAAGCGGCGCGCAGGCCCTCAAGACCGTGGCGCTGGACGACACCCGGCGCATCGGTGTTCACAGCAACGTGGCCTCGATGGTGTTCGACCCGGTGCATGGCACCGCGACCCCCGCCGCCACGCTGCGCATCACCGGCTCACAAGGCCGCAGCGTGCAGCACACGGTCAACATCATGGGCCGTGTGCGCTCGTGCTCGCCGCTGTCCAGCGTGTCGGGTTACCGCGCTTGCTGAGGGGTCGCCATGAACACGCGTCAACACGGCTTCACGCTGATCGAGTTGATGGTGGCCACGGCCATCACCGGCATCCTCGCGGCCGCCGCTTACCCGAGCTTCCAAGGCCCGCTCCTCAAGGCGCGGCGCATCGACGGCATCACCGCTTTGCTGCACCTGCAGATGAGCCAGGAGCGCTGGGCCTCAAGCCATCGCAGCTACGCCACCCAGGCCGAAATGGGCAGCGGCGTGGCCTCTGGCCAGCGCTACTACGAACTCCTGGTCACCGAGGCCACACCCACCGGCTTCAGTGCCACCGCCCGCGCCACCGGCGCACAAGCCAATGACAACGCCTGCCGGGTGCTGCGCCTCACGGTGGAAGGCGGGCACACGAGCTACGCGTCGGGTGCCGACGAGCGCACCGACAACAACCCCGCAGCCACCAAGCGCTGCTGGAACCTGTGACCATGCGCCGCTTTCAGCGCGGGCTCTCGCTGGTGGAGCTGATGGTGGGCAGCGCCATCAGCTTGATGGTGGTTGCCGCAGCCTTGCTCGCGCTCACCCATCACCTGCGCGGCAGCCGCAGCCTGTTGCTCGAGGCGCGGCTGATGCAAGACCTGCGCACCACCACCGAGCTGGTCGCGCACAACCTGCGCCGCGCCGGCCCCTTGAGCGAAACCGAGGGCGGCGTGCGTTTTTCCTACGCCAGCGCTGACACTGAAATGGCCTACCGGCTGCGCGCCGGGGTGATCGAGATGAAGCTGGGCCAAGGGCATTGGCAAGCCATGACCGATGCAAACACCCTGCGCGTGGCCACATTCAGCGTGACACCACGTGTCGAAGAGACCGTGCTCACCGGGTTTTGTGCACGTGACTGTGTCGAGGGCAGCCAAGCCACCTGCCCGCCACGGCAACAGGTGCGCAGCCTGGCGATACAGGTCGAGGCCCGCGCCGTGCATGACCCGTTGGTGGTGCGCAGCGCCAGCACCACGGTGCGCCTTCGCAACGACACGCTGCTCGGTGCCTGCCCGACATGACCACGCCCACATCCCAACGCGGCGCAAGCACGATCGCCCTCACGCTGCTGCTCTCGTTCGTCACACTGCTGAGCGTGGCCTTCGCCCACCGCAGCGTGCTGTTCGAGGCCAGGACCTCGGTCAATCAGTACCGCGCGGCGCAGGCCCGCGAGGCATCGGAAGCAGGCCTCGCCTGGGCGCTCGCGCAGCTCAACAACAGCACGCCCATCGGCGACGACTGCCAGCCGAGCCACAACGCCTCGGCCACGGCCTTCCGTGAACGCAGCGTGGCCGCCATGCAGGCCTCCTGCTCCGCACGTGACGGCAGCTGGTCGTGCCGCTGCGCCGCGTGGAGCGAACCCAGCGAACCCAGCGACGGCGCTTCGCCTGAATTCAACATCCAGCTCGCCGAGACCGACGCCCCCGGCGTGCTGCAACTCAATGCCCGCGGCACGACCAGCGGTTCACGTTCGCAGCTGCAAGTGCTTCTCGGTCGTTTGCCCGGGCTCGACAGCCTGCCCGCCGCCGCGCTCACCGTGCGCGGCGCGGCGAGCTTTGGCCCGGGCGCTTTCGGCGTTCACCACACCGACCCGGCCTCAGGCGGTCTCACGCTGCACAGCGGCGCCGACCTGCCCAGCCTGCCCTTGCAACTGAGCAGCACCCCGGGCACACCCGCCTCGGCCTCGGTGCTGGCCAGCGACCCGGCACTCGCAGCGCTCGCGCCACACGGCCTCTTCGCCAGCCTCTTTCGCATGGACAAAGCCAACTGGCGCGCCCAACCCATGGTGCATGAGCTCGACTGCAGCAACACCTGCGACGGCACGCTGGCCGAGGCTGCCACACGCCACCAGCTCTTGTGGCTGCGCGGCGGCCTGCGGCTCGATTCGCCGGTCACCCTGGGCACACCGCAGCGGCCGGTGCTGCTGGTGGTCGATGGGCCGATCGCGCTGCAGGCCGGCGCCGTCATCCACGGTCTGGTCTACGGCACGCACGCCAGCTGGGTTGACACCGCAGGCGCAGCCATCCACGGCGCCGTGGTGCTCGAAGACACGCTGCAGGCCAGCGGCAGCACGCAAATCCACTACCACCTCGCTGTACTGCAGGCACTGCGCTTGCACACCGGCAGCTACGCTCGCGTGCCGGGCAGCTGGCGAGACTTCTGAGGCCCTACACCATGACAACCCATCAACGTGGCATCACCCTGGTCGAGGCGCTGATCGGCGTGCTGCTGCTCTCGCTGGGCTTGCTGGGCGCACTGCGCATGCAATCGTGGTTGCGGCTGAATGGTGATGTGGCCAAGCAGCGCACCGAAGCCGTCCGTATCGCCCAGCAAGACCTCGAACAGGTGCGGGCCTTCGCCGACGCGGCGGCCTTCCAAAGCATCACCAGCCAGCGCAGAGAGGCGGCCCACACCTCCGCGCCGTTCACACTCAACCGCACGGTGTCGGCCGACCCCACCCTGAAGAACAGCCTCATTACCGTGAGCTGGCAAGACCGTGGCGGCGCCACCCAAACCGTTCAGCTGCACTCCAGCCTCAACGGCTTGGCGCCGATCTACTCCGCCGTGTTGGCCCTGCCACCCCAAGACACGACCTTGTCGCCCCGCCGCCACCTGCCCACGAGCGCCAGGCGCCTGAGCGAAGGCCGCAGCATGCTCAAGCCAACAAGCCTGAGCAATGTGGCCTGGATCGTCAACGACGCGACGGGCGAGGTCAGCGCCGAATGCAGCGTGCCCAGCACGCTCGCAGCGCGCGACATCACCGAGGCCAACCTCACCCGCTGCACCGAGCTCACCGCGCGCTTACTGCGCGGCTACATCCGCTTCTCGCTGGGCCCCGTGCCCGATGCGCTGACCGCCAACGACGCCCCACTCGCCCTCACGCTGACACCGGCCAGCGCACGCTGCGAAACCGAACCGGTGCGCCGCGCGGGCGAGCGATATCTCACCTACACCTGCCTGCTGCCGGTGGGCACGGCAGAGCCGCTGCGCATCGTGCCCGCGGGCTGGGCCTTCGGGGCCACGCTCACCACCTACAAGGCCTGCCGCTACGCGCATGCAAACCCCAGCGCGCCGCACAACTACCTCGTGATCCGCGGTGATGCCGCCTGCCCCGGCCCCCAACCGCAGCACAATGGCGTTTCCGTGGCCACCGTTCAGCACCAGCCTTGAACGGGTGGCCGCACCACAGGCCACCCCGATGACGTTTTCACCCGTCGACCACACCGCCATGCGCGACGCGCTGGCGCTCGCCGCCCAGGCCGTGGGCTTGAGCGAGCCCAATCCGCGTGTCGGCTGCGTCATCACCAGCGGCGACGGCCGTGTGATCGGCCGTGGCCACACCCAACAAGCCGGCGGCCCGCACGCCGAGGTGATGGCCCTGCGCGACGCCGCCGAGCGGGGGCACGAGGTGCGCGGCGCCACGGCTTATGTGACGCTCGAACCCTGTTCGCACCACGGTCGCACCCCGCCTTGCTGTGACGCCTTGATTGCGGCCGGGCTGGCGCGTGTGGTGGCCGCGGTGCAAGACCCCAACCCGCTGGTGGCAGGCGTTGGTGCGGCCCGCTTGCGCGCTGCCGGCATCACCGTCGACACGGATTTGCTGGCCGACGAATCCCGCGAGCTCAACATCGGCTTTTTCTCGCGCATGCGGCGCAAGCGGCCCTGGGT
>JBBRFR010000181.1:0-8061 GCA_038241485.1 Burkholderiales bacterium | reverse complement strand
CCGCAACCTCGACCAGCCCTACATCTGCACCGCTGCGTCGGTGCTTCGGGGCACCCTGTCCGACGACAAACAAAACGACCCGCTGGCCTCGGAGTGGGGCAAGGTGCGCAACCAGCCGCAGCTCTCGGGTTGCTTGAACGTCACCGATGGTGGCTCGTGTTCCGCGTTCTGACGCGCCACCGCCATGGAGGCCGCCTCCGCAACATTGACGAGAGTCACATCGATTCGGCCGCCACAGATGACTTTCGGCTGATGTAGCCCAGCCGCCCGCTCCATAAAGTCCACTCCATCGTGATTCAACCCCTCCACAAGCGCATCACATGAACGCCCTCCCCGTCGAAGACCTTTTGGCCTCGCTCGGCGATGACGCCCCCTGTGGCGCCGACCTGGAGTACGACCCGGCCTTCCTCGCCCTCGAAGAAGCCGCCCGCGGCAAGGCCGAGCAGCAGTTCGGTGACACCGTGATCGCAGCAACTGAGCCCGACTGGCGTGTGGTGCACGAACAAGCCACTGAGCTCGCCCGCCGCACCCGTGACCTGCGCGTGGCCGTGCTACTGGCCCGTGCCGGTGCCCGGCTGCACGGTGTGGCGGCTTACGCCAGCGCGCTCTCCTTGATCGCCGGCCTGCTGGAGCGCCACTGGGATCACGTCTACCCGAAGCTTGACGCCGACGACAACAACGACCCGACCATGCGCCTGAACGCGCTGGCCCCACTGGTTGATGGCGCCGGTGGCCTGGCCGACCTGCGCGCCGCCGTGATCGGCGCGAGCCGCCCTCCACTCACCGTGCGCCAGATGGAGCTCGCCGCCGGCAAGGCAGAGCCCCGCCCCGACGAACTGGTGCCCACGCTCGACGGCGTGGTGCAAGCGGTGCAGGCCGCCGAAGCCCAATCCGCCGGCACCGTGGACGCGCTGAAACAAGTGCACGCCGAAGTGCTGCGCATCGAGTCGGTGCTGGGCGACAAGGTGGGCTCGGCCCAAGGCCCCGAGCTGCGCCCCCTGCGCGTGCTGGCCCACACCCTGAACAACGTGGCCAACCAAGCTGAAGGCGGCGCTGCGGCCGATGTGTCGTCCGACGACGGCGCGGCACCCAGCGGCCAAGGCAGCGGCTCGCGCGGAACGCCCGGCTCACTGCAAACCCGTGAAGACGTGGTGCGCAGCCTAGACCGCGCCTGCGAGTGGCTGGAGCGCCACGAGCCCACCAACCCTGCCCCCCTGCTGATCCGCCGCGCACAGCGGCTGATGGGCAAGAGCTTTCTCGAGATCATCAGAGACCTGGCGCCGGCCGGCATCGACCAGATCGAAAACATTGCCGGCCACAGCGACACCTGAAACACACGCAACGTCTTCCAACGAACCTCTGTTCGGGCTGAGCCTGTCGAAGCCAGCGAGCACCTCGGTGCAGGCACTTCGACAAGCTCAGCGCGAACGGACACTTTGAACCCCAAGCCCGAAGGAGCTTCACCATGGCCACCAGCAGTCAAAAATTCATCGCCCGCAACCGTGCACCGCGCGTCCAGATCGAATACGACGTGGAGCTCTACGGCGCCGAGAAGAAGGTGCAGCTGCCCTTCGTGATGGGCGTGCTGTCTGACCTCTCAGGCAAGCCGGCCGAGCCGCTGCCGCCGGTGGCCGAGCGCAAGCTGCTCGACTTCGACGTCGACAACTTCGACAGCCGCATGAAGTCAATGAAGCCGCGTGTCGCCTTCCAGGTGCCCAACACCCTCACCGGCGAAGGCAACATGAGCGTCGACATCACCTTCGAGAATATGGACGACTTCTCGCCCGCCGCCGTGGCGCGCAAGGTTGACTCGCTCAACCAGCTGCTCACCGCACGCCAACAGTTGAGCAACCTGATCACCTACATGGACGGCAAGACCGGCGCTGAAGAGCTGCTCGCCAAGGTGATCTCCGACCCGGCGCTGCTCGCCAGTCTGGCCACAGCCAAGAAGGCTGCTGACGAGCCCAAGGCCGAGTAAGCCGCACCGTACGCCGGACCTGAACCCACGGAGAACCCAAATGGCAGAAGCACAAAGTCAATCCACCGCGTTGCAAGGCGTTGAATTCCAGGGCGGCGATTTCGCTAGCCTGCTCAACAAGGAATTCAAGCCCAAGAGCGACGAGGCCAAATCCGCCGTTGAAGCCGCGGTGCTCACGCTGGCACAACAGGCACTGAGCAAGACCCAGCTGATCGGCAGCGACGTGGTCGCTTCGATCGAAGCGATGATCGCCGAGCTGGATGAAAAGCTCAGCTCGCAGATCAACCAGATCATGCACCACGCTGATTTCCAGCAGATCGAATCAGCCTGGCGCGGCCTGCACCACTTGGTCAACAACACCGAGACCGACGAGCAGCTGAAGATCCGCGTGATGAACATCAGCAAAAACGAGCTCGGCAAGACGCTCAAGCGCTACAAGGGCACGGCCTGGGATCAAAGCCCGATCTTCAAACGGGTGTACGAAGAAGAGTTTGGCCAGTTCGGTGGTGAGCCCTTCGGCTGCCTGGTCGGCGACTACTACTTCAACCACGGCCCGCAAGACGTGGAGCTGATGGCCGAAATGGCCAAGGTGGCTGCCGCCGCGCACACACCCTTCATTGCGGCCGCCGACCCGGCGCTCGCGCAGATGGGCTCGTGGCAAGAGCTGGCCAACCCGCGTGACCTGACCAAGATCTTCACCACGCCCGAATACGCCGGCTGGCGCTCGCTGCGTGAGAGTGACGACGCCAAGTACATCGGCCTGGCCATGCCGCGCTTCCTGGCACGCATTCCCTACGGCGCCAAGACCAACCCGGTTGAAGAGTTCAACTTCGAAGAAGACACGGCCAACGCCGACCACACCAAGTACACCTGGGCCAACTCGGCGTATGCGATGGCGGTCAACATCAACCGCTCGTTCAAACAATACGGCTGGTGCTCGCGCATTCGCGGCATCGAATCCGGCGGCTCGGTCGAAGGCCTGCCCACGCACACCTTCCCCACCGATGACGGCGGCATCGACATGAAGTGCCCGACCGAAATCGCCATCAGCGACCGGCGCGAGGCCGAACTCGCCAAGAACGGCTTCATGCCGCTGGTGCACCGCAAGAACAGCGACTTCGCTGCCTTCATCGGCGCCCAGTCGCTGCAAAAGCCGGCCGAGTACGACGACCCTGATGCAACAGCCATCGCCTACCTGGCGGCTCGTCTGCCCTACCTCTTTGCCACCTGCCGTTTCGCGCTCTACCTCCCGTGCATCGTGCGCGACCAGGTGGGCTCCTTCAAGGAGAAGGAAGACATGGCCAAGTGGCTCAACAACTGGATCATGAATTACGTCGACGGAGACCCGGCGAACTCTTCTGAGACCACCAAATCACAGAAGCCACTCGCGGCGGCTGAAGTGACGGTGGAAGAGATTCCCGGCAACCCCGGCTACTACTCGTCAAAGTTCTTCCTGCGGCCCCACTACCAACTCGAAGGGCTCACGGTGTCTTTGCGTCTCGTCTCCAAGCTGCCTTCTGCGAAGCAGCAGTAACTAGATTTCCCAAGATCGATCGACAGGTTTTTTTGCCACACAGCGTCATAACCAGCGCAGGCAACTTTTCATTCAAACCATCTAGGAGTTTTCAATCATGAGCGGTGATTTTCATATCAAGTTTGACGGCGTCGAAGGCGAAGCCACCCACAAGGATCACAAGGGAGAGATCGAACTCCTGTCGTGGAATTGGGAGGTGACTCAAGCCTCGGGCGCCACCACCGGCGGCGGTTCGGGCCGTGGCAAAGCCACCCCGGGCGAGTTCGTTTTCAGCCACGTGTACGACAAGGCCTCTCCGGTGCTGGCCAAGCACTGCGCCGCCGGCAAGCACTTCAAAGACGCCAAGCTCACCGCCCGCAAGGCCGGTGAGGGGCAGAAGGCCTTCTTGGTGATCACGCTGAAAGAAGTGTTCGTCACCGGTGTCTCACCGTCGGCCAGCTCCGAAGGAGACATTGAGGAACAAGTGCGTTGCACCTACAAGGACATCGAGTTCGCCTACAAGGCCCAGGACGACAAGGGTGGCCTGGGTGGTGAAGTCAAGTTCGGCTGGAACACTTCGACCACCGAGACGCGATAAGCAGGCGGGCTCTCACCCGCCACCTCGGGTGAGAGTTCCCCCTCGACGCTTCGACGCCTCATCCGAGGCCCAAAGGATTCATCATGCCTTTAGTCCCCAGCTCGTCAGGCGGCGGCGCCATTGACGTCTTCCTCAGTGTTCAGACCAAGCGCGCAGGCAAGCTCAAGGGCGAAAGTGCGGCCATCGACCACAGGGAAGAGATCACCGTGCACGGCTGGAGCTGGGGCCTGGCCGCCAGCTCGGCACTTGGCTCCTCGCAGGCCACCGGCCGGCGCAGCTACAAGAACCTGGTGGTGACCAAGCGCATCGACTCGTCGTCGACCTCGCTGATGAGCGTGCTGGCCACCAACGACGAGGTGAAAGAGGCCAAACTTTCCATGCGCAAGGCCGGTGAAGGCCAGCGCGACTACTTCACCATCAAGCTCTCCAACGCGCGGGTGAACTCGCTCGACATCGAGTGCGGTGAAAACGGCGACGCCATCGAGCGCATCAGCTTCAGCTTCACCAAGGTGCAGGTGGACTACGAGCTGCAGCAAGCCAGCGGCCAACGAGGCGGGGGCACCAGCTTCCAAGACGAAATCATGACCGCCTGACACCATGGCCACACCTCAAGAGCTGTTGGCCGCCGGCGACCCGGCGCAAGCCCTCGCGGCATTGCAAGCGCAGGTGCGTGAAAAACCGGGCGACGCCAAGTTGCGCGTCTTCCTGTTTCAGCTGCTCAGCGTGCTGGGCACGTGGGAGCGCGCCATGGCGCAGCTCGACGTGTGCGGTGAGCTCGACCACGGCACGCTCGCGATGGTGCAGACCTACCGCGAAGCCATCAAATGTGAGGCCGTGCGTGGCGCGGTGTTCGCCGGCAAGACCACGCCGGTTGTTTTTGGCCAACCGGCAGCCTGGGTGGCCATGCTGATCGAAGCCCTGGGCCAAGAGGCGCAAGGCAACCTCGCCCAGGCCCAGCACCTGCGGGCCAACGCTTTCGAGCAGGCCCCGGCGACAGCAGGCAGCCTCAACGGCGAAGCCTTCGACTGGATCGCCGACGCCGACTCACGCCTCGGCCCGGTGCTCGAAGTGGTGCTCAACGGGCGCTACACCTGGGTGCCTTTCGATTCGCTCGCGGCCATCACGGTCGAAGCGCCCGAAGACCTGCGCGACATGGTGTGGACCCCGGTGCACCTGACCTTCACCAATGGCGGCGATTCGGTGGCCCTGGTGCCCACCTGCTACCCCGGCACGCGCGAGCAGCCCGATGGCAAGCTGAAACTCGCCCGCGCCACCGAGTGGCTGCCGGCCGGCACCGATCAGTACGCCGGCCTGGGGCAACGCATTTTGTCGACCAGCACTGCCGAGATGGGGTTGCTGGAAGCGCGTGAGATCAAGCTCAAGGTATGACAGCCCCTCGTCCGATGAATACATCGGCCGATCCCCCACGGGGATGCGGGCCGGCTTGGGGCGGCCCGGCGCTCGCCCCGCTTGGCGAGGCCACATGAACGTGCGTGACCGGCTTCAGCCTGCGTTGCTGGATCGCCTGACGGATTTCAACCCGCAGACACAGGTCGAAGCCGATGACACCCGCATGATGAACAAGTCGCAGATCCGCGATGCAGTGTTGCGAGACCTCTCCTGGCTGCTCAACTCGGTGCAGCCCTTGAACAAGGCCACGGCCGCGCAGTACCCTCAGGCCGCCGACTCGGTGCTCAACTATGGCCTGCCCGCCATGTCGGGCCAGCTCGCCTCGCGCATCGACGTGGGCCTGCTTGAGCGCACCATCAAACAAGCCATCCTGCGCTTCGAGCCTCGGGTGATGGAAGACTCGCTCGAAGTGAAGGCACTCGAAGCCTCCAGCGTGCTCGACACCCACAACGTCATCGAGTTCGAGATCCACGGTTTCATGTGGGCGCAGCCGGTGCCACTCGAATTGTTGTTGCGTACCCAGGTCGACCTCGAAGCCGGCCAGGTGGAAGTGCGCGACGTGGGCAGCAGCGGCCCCTCACGGCGCAAGAGCTGAAGAGCCTTCACATGGACCCCAACCTTCTTCGCCACTACAACGACGAGCTGACCCACCTGCGTGAGGTGGGGGCTGAGTTTGCGGCCGAGTTTCCGAAGATCGCCGCGCGCCTGTCGCTTGAAGGGCTGGAAGTCTCAGACCCGTATGTCGAGCGCCTGCTGGAAGGCTTTGCCTTCCTGGCCGCGCGCATCCAGCTCAAGATCGACGCCGAACACCCGCGCTTCGTGCAGCACCTGCTGGAGACGGTGTACCCGGGTTTTTTGTCGCCGGTACCGGCGATGATGATTGCGCGCATGCGGCCCGACCCGCTCGACCCCAACCTCGCGCGTGGTTTCACCCTCAAGCGCGGCAGCTCACTCACCAGCGAGCTGGTGCGCGGGCAAAACACCCGCTGCGAATTTCGCACCGCGCACGAGGTGACGCTGTGGCCGATCGAGATCGAATCGGTGCAGTACTTCAGCCACGCGCCCGACCTGCCCTTGGCCCACCTGCCGGTGGCGCGCCAGTTGCGCGGCGGCCTGCGCATCAAGCTCAAGCTGCACGGCGGCTTAAAGTTCAAGCAGTTGAAGCTGGATCGGCTGCCTCTGTTCATCTCGGCGCCCGACGACGTGGCCTTCAGGCTGCACGAGCTGGTGCTTGGCAACACGGTCGGTACGTGGGTGGCAGGGCCTGCCAACCGCAGCGCGGCCTCTGGTTTTGCCGATGCCGACTCCGTCAAGCCGCTGGGCTATGAAGACGACGAGGCCCTGCTGCCCGAAACCTTGCGTGGTTTCAGCGGCCACCGCCTGCTGCAAGAGCTGGCAGCCATGCCCCAGCGTTTCCTGTTTTTCGAGATCAACGATCTGGCACGCCGCCTGGCCACGGTGGATGGCGCCGAGGCCGAGATCGTTGTGATGTTTTCGCGCGGGGAGGCCGCCCTTGAATCGCTGGTGGACGCCGGCAGCCTCGCGCTTTTCTGTACCCCTGCGGTCAACCTCTTCCCCAAAAGGCTCGATCGCATTCAGCTGGCGACCTCGGGCACGGTCGGTTGGGAGCACCACGTGGTGCCCGATCGCACCCGCCCGATGGACTATGAGATCCACACTCTGGAATCGGTGACGGGCTACGGCGTGGCGCAGGTGGCCGAGCAGAGCTTCATGCCGCTGTATGCGAGCTTCCACGACGCGGCACGCAGCCACGGCGCCTACTACACGGTGCGCCGCGAGCCGCGCATGTTGTCAGCGCGCCAGCGGCTCGACGGGCCACGCTCGGCCTACGTGGGGCAGGAGGTGTTTCTCTCGCTGGTCGACCCGCAGAACGCGCCCTACCGCGAAGACATTCGCCAGCTCTCAGTCACCGCGCTGGTGACCAACCGCGACCTGCCCACGCTCCTGCCCGGCAACTCCACCACCTGGGTGCTCGACTCCGCCGGGCCGGCCGGCCGCATCGAAACCCTGCGCGGCCCCACCCGCCCGGTGCAGCGCCTAGCACGCGGCGATGTGGGCTGGTCGATGGTGAGCCTGCTCACGCTCAACTACCTGAGCATTGCCGGTGAAGACCCGAAACGTGCTGCAGCCGCCTTGCGCACCCTGCTGGCGCTGCACGGGCCCGAGCAAGACGTGGCCTGGGCCAAGCAGATTGAAAGCATCCAGTGGCTCGAAGCCAAGTCGGTGGTGCGGCGTTTGCCTTTCCCAGGGCCGCTGACCTTTGGTTGCGGCGTCGAGGTCACGGCACTGGTCGACGAGCTGGGCTTCCAGGGGTCGAGCGCCTTTTTGCTGGGCCAGGTGCTCGATCGCTTTTTTGCGCGCCACGCGGCCGCCAACAGCTTTTGCGAAACGGTGCTTCGCTCGGCCTCGCGCGGCGAGATCATGCGAACCCAACCCCGCATCGGTACCCACGCGGTGTTATGAAGCGACTTGGCCACCCCACCGCCGTTTCTTGCCTAGGCCTTGCGGCGCGTCGCGGCGAATACCCTGCTCAGGGCGAAC
>JBBRFR010000180.1:0-8100 GCA_038241485.1 Burkholderiales bacterium | reverse complement strand
AGATATTGATGCCGAGCTGGTCGCGGCCGAGGGCGCTGATGATCCCGGAGGTGACCGTCTGGCCGACGCCGAAGGGGTTGCCGATGGCGAGCACCACGTCGCCCACCTGGATGGTGTCGGCGCTGCCGAAGGTGATGGCGGGCAGTTTGTCGAGCGTGATCTTGAGCACCGCCACATCAGTCTCGGGGTCGGCGCCCACCACCTTGGCGCGGGCCTGGCGGCCGTCGGGCAGCTGCACCTCGATGTCATCTGCGCCTTCGATCACGTGGTTGTTGGTCAGCAGGTAGCCTTCGGGCGAGACGATCACGCCCGAACCCAGGCCCACCTGGGCTTGCTGACGCTGGCGTGGGTCTTGGTCGCCAAAGAAAAACTTGAACCACGGGTCGTCGGTCTGCGAGTTGCGCTGCGGTGCCTTGCTGGCAGTGATGCTCACCACGGCGGGCGTGGCGCGCCGCGCGGCGCTGCTGTAGCTGCTCACGCTGACCGAGGGCGAGAGCGCCACCGGTTGCACCGCAGGCGCCTGGCTGATCGAGACGATGGGGGGCGTCATCGTGCCGCCACCTCGCCCCAGCCACTCGGGCTTGAGCGTGGCCACCACGAACAAAAGTGCCAAGGCCACTGTGACGGCTTGGGAGAAAATGAGCCACGTCTTGCGCATCAACGAAATCCTGTTTATGACCCCACGCACCGAACTCGACTCGTACCTGGGCACGCTGCTGGAGGTGGGGAAGTTTCGCGATTATGGGCCGAACGGTTTGCAGGTTGAGGGCAAACCCGAGGTGCAGCGGCTTGTCTCGGGCGTCACGGCAAGCCGAGCGTTCATCGAGGCGGCCATTGCACAAAACGCCGATGCGGTGCTGGTGCACCACGGCCTGTTCTGGAAAGGGCACGACGGGCGTTTGACGGGTTGGCTCAAGGCACGCGTGGAATTGTTGATGGCGCATGGCATCAACCTCTTCGCCTACCACCTGCCGCTGGACGCCCACGCCGAGTTCGGCAACAACGCGCAGTTCGGCGCCCGGCTGGGCTTCGTGCCCGACGGCCGCTTTGGTGACCAGGACCTCGGTTTTGTCGGAAGCCCGGCGCACCCGTTCACTGCGGCGGCGCTGAATGCCTTGTTGAGCGATCGGCTGGGGCGCACGCCGGTGATGGTGGAAGGCACCCCAGGCCAGACGATCCGGCGTGTGGCCTGGTGTACCGGTGGGGCGCAGGGCTATTTCGAGGCAGCCATCGCCGCCGGGGTCGAGGCTTTCATCACCGGCGAAATCTCCGAGCCGCAGGCGCACCTGGCGCGCGAAACGGGTGTTGCGTTCTTCGCCTGCGGTCACCACGCCAGTGAGCGTTACGGTGCGCCCGCGCTGGCGGCGCACCTGGCCGCGAAGTTCGGGCTCGATCACCAGTTCATCGAAATCGACAACCCAGCATGACGACGCCTCTCGTCATCACGATGGGCGATGCCTGTGGCATCGGCCCCGAGATCATTGCCAAGGCGTTTGCATCGGGTGCGGCTCATGGCACCGTCGTGTTGGGCGATGAGGGCGTGTTGCGGCGTGCTTTGGCATCGCTGGGGCAGGGCACCGCGCTGGCGCTGCTGGAGCGTGTCGGCGATGCCTCAAGCTGCCCGCCCAACTGTGTGCCCTTGTTGCAGGCCGCAGGCCTGCCACCCGATTTGTTGAACGCGCCGCTGGGCCAGGTGGACGCCCGCGCCGGTGCTGCGGCTGCGGCCTGCATCACCCAGGCCGTGGGCCTGGTGCGTGCGGGCGATGCGAGCGCCATCGTCACCGCACCCATCCACAAGGAGGCCCTCGCAGCAGCCGGCATTGCCTACCCCGGCCACACCGAGATGCTGCAAGCGCTGGCTGCCGAGCCGGGCCGGCCCTTGCCGCCGGTGCGCATGATGTTGGCCAACGACGAGCTGCGCACGGTGCTGGTGACCATCCACATGTCGCTGCGCCGCGCAATCGACGCGGTGACTTACGAGGCGGTGTTGCAGACGCTGCGCATCGCCGATCGTGCGGCACGCTCGTTTGGCCTCAGCTCACCACGCATCGCCGTGGCGGGGCTCAACCCGCATGCCGGCGAAGGCGGTTTGTTTGGTGACGAAGAGCTGCGCATCATCGGCCCGGCCATTGAGGCCGCGCGTGCCGAGGGGATTGCCGCCAGCGGCCCGTATGCGCCCGACACGGTGTTCATGCGCGCGCGCCACACCGCGTCGCACCCGGGCGAGTTTGACTTGGTGGTGGCGATGACACACGACCACGGGCTGATCCCGGTCAAGTACCTCGGGGTGGAGCAGGGTGTGAACGTGACGCTGGGCCTGCCTTTTGTACGCACCAGCCCCGACCACGGAACGGCGTTCGACATTGCTGGTACCGGCCGGGCCGACCCTTCCAGCCTGATTGCAGCGCTGCGCATGGCGCGGCAGCTCAGCGTTTGATCAGTGCTTGATCAATGCTTGCTTTGCGCCGTGAGCGCGGCAAGCTGCTTGCGTGCCCGCGCGGTGGCGCGCTCGATCAGGTAGGAGCTCTCAAACGCCTTGAAGCGGCCGGTCTCACACATGCGCGCCAGCATGCGGGCGGTGAGTGACACGGTTTCGTGGTGGCGCTTGCCACGCGTGAACACGAAGAACGCACGCCCCGGGCTCACGTAGCTCAGCCGCACCTTCTGCCACTGGTCATTGAGGTGCATCTGGTAGGCAAAGCCCAGTCGCACGTGATCCATCAGCTGCAAGCCCTGCGTGGGCTCGGCAGGCTCCTTGGACGCCATGTCGATGTTGATGTCGAGCGCCGTGAGGTCGATGTCGACCGGCCCGGTGTCGGGGCCACCGCTGCGCACCGGCTCGGGCTCGGGCTCGGCGGCACCGAGGTCGATGTCGATCTCGCCCGACCAGTCGACCGAGCTTTCGTCGACCAAGCCGATCTGCTTGGCTTCGGTGTCAGAGAACTGCGGCTCCAGCTGGTTGACACCCGTGCTCGTCATGGGCACGTCGCGCAAGAGTGCGTCGGGCTCGGGCACGGGGGTGTTGAACACACCTTCGAGTTGTTTGGCGAGCAGGTTGTATTCGAGCTCGGTCAGCGGCTGGCCCTTGAGCGAGTCGGCGTGCGCGGGCAGCAGCTTGCTGAAAAACTCTTTTTGCGCCGCGTCGGGCCAGCCGACGAGTTTCATGCCCTCGTTCAAGTCCTTCATCAGCGGTGGCAGCTGCATGAGGAACTTCTTGCGCATGGCCGGCGAGCCCTTGGGCTGCACGCTCATCACCAGGTCGCGGCCAGCGCGTTTCAGGCGTTGCACCAGCTCCGACTGCGGCCCTTCGCGCCGGGTCGCGAGCGCCAGCGCCTGGCTCCACACCTGGGCCAGGAAGTCGCGCAGATAGTCTTGCAGCGACAGCGGGGTGAGCGCGGCGCGCAGTTGCAGCATGTAGCGCTGCTGAATGCGCAGGTCGGACTCTTTGCCGTCGACCACCGACACGGCTGAGGCGTTGGCCTCCACATCGGTCTTGGCCTGCTGGGCGATAAAACCTTCGAGCGCGTTGAGCTTGGACGTGTAGACGTCCATCTGGTCAAAGTCGCCATCGACGATCTCTTGCACCAGCTCGCGCACGCGCGCCATGAAGAGCTTGCCGGGGCCGTCGTCGAAGTCTTCGAACGCGACCGCCAGCGAGGCGATGCGGTTGACGAAGCGCCGCACCGGGTGCTTGCGCGACGAGAAAAAGGTGTTGTCGACCAGCGCCACACGCAACACCGGCAACTGCAGTCGGGCGATCTGCCGCGCCATCTGCGGCGGCACGCGGGGGTCGGACAGGATCTGGTCGAACAGGCTGCCCACCACGTCGATCACCATGTGATCGAGGGTGCCGGTAGAGGCCTGGCGCAACTCTTCGCGGTGGGTGCGGATCAGGTTGGCGGCCATCAGGCCCGAGGCCACATCGCCGAAAGATCCTCCTCCGGTTGCGGCGCCCAGGGAGCCGGTGCCACTGACGCCACCTGCAAAGCCGCCACCGAGCCCGGCGGGCGCCGTGGGGGCGCCCAAGTCGGCCGGCCGGGTAGCGAGGAAGGTCAGACGCCGAATCAGCGTCATCAACTCGGCATCGGCCTGTTGGGTTCCTCCGGGTGGCGTGTTGCGCGACCCGCTGCGACCGGCTCCTGGGTTGCCGCCAGGTGCACCACCGGGACGTTGCTGCGGGCTGGCGCCTGATGATGCGGCAGCTGACCCACCTGGGGCATCTCGGCCAGCCCAACCACCCGGTGCGGGGCGGCCTGCGCCGCCAGGGCCAGCGCCTCTTGCGCTGCCGGGGCCAGGGACACCCTCACCGAAGTTGCCGCCACCGAGGTTGCCACCACCGCCACTACCGCCACCACCCCGGCCGCCACCCCCACCGCCCCCTGACCCGCCCCTGCCCGATTGGCCACCTGCGCCGTCGTCAAAGTCGCCGTGACCGCTTGACCCGAAATGCCCCCCGCCGGTGCTCACCCCGGTATCGCGCGACAAGGTGTCGTAACCCGTAATCACGCGGTCCCGGTTTAGCTCATTGCCAGGGCCCTCAACGCCACGAACCGTGAGCCCCCCTTGTTGAACGCCACGGGCTCGAATGTATTTCAGGATGTCGGCGTAGCAGCCAGGCATCACCCGGGCCATGCCCAGGCCCAGCTCGCGCGCCAAAAGTTTGCGGCTTTCGCGGTCGTTGCTGACGTTGGAGATAGCACGATAGACGGCCGCCCCCAGCATCTCACCGCGCAAGGGGTTGCGGTCGTGATCGGCGCGGCCCAGGCCCAGCAGTTGGCCGGTGTACGAGGCCACCTCGCGCAGCTCCCATTCACACTCGTGGGTGATGGCCTGGCCGATGCGGTCGGCAAACATGCGTTCCTCAACCTCTGAGTCGTCCACCAGGCTCAGCGACTGCCAGTCGGTCTCGGCCAAGCTGCGACCGGGCTCATGGCTCGGATTCAATTCCCGGGTGACCTTCTTGCTGAGGGTGTCGCCGAACACCAGCACGAAAGTGCTCATGTGGCGACGCAGGTCGAGCTGCGCGTTGACGAGGGCGTCGCGGTCAAAAATGCGCGCGGCGGCCGAAGCCAGCAGGCCTAGATGGTCGGACACGCGATCCGCCACGCCCGCGGTGGTCGTCTTGATGTGGTTCATGGCTGCGTCAAAAGCAGCCTGGGCGCGTGGGTCGGTCTGATTCATTTCGAACGGGGCCACCGTCGGCCAGCCGGGACGCGCTCACGGACAAGCTCAATACATGGGCGCAAGGCCTGCAAGTATGGGGCCAAATGGCTACGCGCCGCCACGGCGTTGCCCCGCGGGGACGGGCGCTGCCGAGCGAGATCGGCCCGCAGCGGCGGGAAACCCGTTACTTTTTCAGCGAATCGCGAATCTCGCGCAGCAACATCACATCTTCGGGTGTGGCGGCGGGCGGGGCAGTGGGGGCGTTCTTCTTCAGGCGGTTGATCTGTTTGACCATCATGAAAATGATGAACGCCAGGATCATGAAGTTCAGCGCCACGGTGATGAAGTTGCCGTAGGCGAACAAGGGCACCCCGGCTTTGGTCAAGGCCTCGTAGGTCATGGGTCCCTTGAAGTCGGCCGGCGGGTTGGAGAGCATCAGGAAGTAGCTCGAAAAATCGAGCCCGCCGATCAGTTTGCCCCCGCTGGGCAGGAGCTGTGCCGTCTCGAGCGAATCAACGTTCGTGCTCTAGGCTGCTCCGAGGATGACGCCCACCGCCAGGTCGACGACGTTGCCCCGCATGGCAAATTCCTTGAACTCGGACGCAAATCCCATGGGTTTTTCCAGGTGGTGGGTGCGGCGCAGTATTGCCGGGCCAGACCGGATGTCAAGACTGGTAGGGCAGGTTGCACACCGGTGTGCGGCAAAAGGTCTCGCTGCGTCGGCCGCCTGGAAGGCTTGACACGTCCGCTAGAATCGCGGGTTGCCCCTGATTAGAAGTCAGTATTGAGGATTCACATGAGTGACCAGAAAGTCGATCAAGGCCGCCGTACCTGGGTTGCCATCACCTGTGGCGCAGGCGCTGTCGGTGGCATTGCCGCCGCCGTCCCGTTCGTCAGCTCCTTTCAACCTTCCGAGCGAGCCCGCGCCGCCGGTGCTGCCGTCGAGGTTGACATCAGCGCCCTCAAGCCGGGCGAGAAGGTGACCGTAGAGTGGCGTGGCAAACCGGTGTGGATTATCAAGCGCACGCCCGAACAGCTGGCGACGCTGCCCAAGGTGGACTCGCAGCTGGCTGACCCGAACTCCGAGCGCAAGGTCGACGAGCTGACCCCCTCTTACGCGCGCAACGAGCACCGCTCGATCAAACCCGAAGTGCTGGTGGCCGTGGGCATCTGCTCCCACCTGGGTTGCTCGCCTTCAGACAAGTTTCAGGTCGGCGCTCAGCCTTCCTTGCCTGACGACTGGGCAGGCGGCTTTCTCTGCCCTTGCCACGGCTCCACCTTCGACATGGCCGGCCGCGTGTTCAAGAACAAGCCCGCGCCCGACAACCTCGAAGTGCCCCCCCACATGTATATGTCTGAAAGCCGGATCCTCATCGGCGAAGACAAAAAGGCCTGACCCGCGGTCACGGACCTAGCCGCAGCGGCATTTCAGGAGATTTTTTATGGCCGAGTTCAAACAAGTCAGCCCCAACGCACCGATCGGCGAAAAGCTGATGACGTGGGTCGATAACCGCTTCCCCGCGAGCAAGCTCTACAAAGAGCACATGAGCGAGTATTACGCTCCGAAGAACTTCAACTTCTGGTACGTCTTCGGCTCGCTGGCGCTGTTGGTGCTGGTGATTCAGATCGTCACCGGCATCTTCCTCGTGATGCACTACAAACCCGACGCCGCCAAGGCCTTCGAGTCGGTCGAGTACATCATGCGTGATGTGCCCTGGGGCTGGCTGGTGCGCTACATGCACTCCACCGGCGCCTCGGCGTTCTTCGTCGTGGTCTACCTGCACATGTTCCGCGGCATGATCTACGGCAGTTACCGCAAGCCGCGTGAGCTGGTCTGGATCTTCGGCTGCGCCATCTTCCTGTGCCTGATGGCCGAAGCCTTCATGGGCTACCTGCTGCCTTGGGGCCAAATGTCGTACTGGGGCGCTCAGGTGATCGTCAACCTGTTCCAAGCCGTGCCCTTCATCGGCCCCGACCTGGCGCTCTTGATCCGTGGTGACTACGTGGTGTCTGACGCCACGCTGAACCGCTTCTTCAGCTTCCACGTGATTGCTGTGCCGTTGGTGCTGCTGGGCCTGGTCGTGGCGCACATCATCGCGCTGCACGAAGTTGGCTCCAACAACCCCGACGGCGTGGAGATCAAGGCCAAGAAAGACGCCAAGGGCATCCCGCTCGACGGCATCGCCTTCCATCCGTACTACACGGTGCACGATATCTACGCCACCAGTGTGTTCCTGATGGTGTTCACCGCCATCGTGTTCTTCGCGCCGGAGTTCGGTGGTTACTTCCTTGAGTACAACAACTTCATCCCGGCCGACCCGCTGAAGACGCCTGCGCACATTGCACCAGTCTGGTACTTCACGCCCTACTACTCGATGCTGCGGGCCACCACCCCTGACATGGTCTACGTGCTTGTGGCCCTGCTCGGCCTCGGTGCAGTGCTGGCGCTCGTCAAGGGCGGTTTTTCGGCACTGGGCAAGGTTGCCATCGCCATCGGTGCGGTGGTGGGCGCAATGCTGCTGCTGACCTTCGAGGCTAAGTTCTGGGGCGTGGTCGTGATGGGCGGCGCCGTTGTCATCATGTTCTTCCTGCCTTGGCTGGACCGCGCCGAAGCCAAGTCCATCCGCTACCGCCCAGACTGGCACAAGTACATGTACGGCATCTTTGTCATCGCCTTCGCCGCCCTCGGCTACATGGGCATGCAGCCACCAACGCCCGGTGGCGAGCGCGTGGCGCAGGTTGGCACCCTGTTCTACTTCGGCTTCTTCCTGTTGATGCCTTGGTGGAGCCGCATCGGCCGGTCCAAGCCGGTGCCTGACCGCGTGACTTTTGCCGCCCACGGAAGAGCAGGCCGGAAGCCCACACCCTGAACACACGGGTTTTCATTCTGCTGGTCTCGTTTGGCCTGAGCACGGGGGCTGTGGCCGCAGGCGGAGG